>JAOTUO010000065.1 GCA_029863845.1 Myxococcales bacterium | reverse complement strand
CTCGCTGGTCGACGCCGTGCGCGGCGCGGGAGGTCGGCGGTGACGGACCCGCGAGTCGATCTGGACCTCGCCCGGGAGCATGGCCTCAGCGACGCCGACTACGCGCGCATTCTCGAGATCCTGGGCCGCACCCCGACCTTTCCCGAGCTCGGGATCTTCTCGGTGATGTGGTCCGAGCACTGCTCCTACAAGTCGAGCAAGAAATACCTCGAGCGGCTCCCGACCCGGGCGGAGCACGTGCTGCACGGGCCTGGCGCGAACGCGGGCGTCGTGGCGATCGGCGAGGGTCTGGCGGTGGCCTTCAAGATGGAGAGCCACAACCACCCGTCGTTCATCGAGCCCCGGCAGGGGGCGGCCACCGGCGTCGGCGGCATCCTGCGCGACGTCTTCACGATGGGAGCCCGCCCGCTCGCCTCGCTCGACTCGCTTCGCTTCGGTCCGATCGAGGACCCCCGGCATCGCTACCTGCTCCACGGCGTGGTCGACGGGATCGGCGGCTACGGCAACCCCGTGGGCGTCGCCACGGTGGGCGGGGAGACCTCGTTCCACGAGTGCTATCGCGGCAACATCCTGGTCAACGCCTTCAACCTCGGCATCATCGAGGCCGACGCGGTCTTTCTCGCGACGGCCGCGGGCGTCGGCAACCCCGTCATCTACGTCGGCAGCAAGACCGGACGCGACGGGATCCACGGCGCCAGCCTGCTCGCCTCCGCCGAGTTCGACGACGCGAGCGAGGCCAAGCGGCCCACGGTGCAGGTGGGGGATCCGTTCACGGAGAAGTGCCTGATCGAAGCCTGCCTCGAGCTCATGGCCACCGATGCCATCGTGGGGATCCAGGACATGGGCGCCGCCGGGCTCACCTGCTCCTCCTTCGAGATGGCGAGCAACGCGGGAACGGGGATCGAGCTCGACCTCGACCGCGTGCCCCAGCGCGAGACGGGCATGACGTCCTACGAGCTGCTGCTCTCGGAGAGCCAGGAGCGCATGCTGCTGGTGGCGCGCGTGGGCCAGGAAGGCCGCGTGCGCGAGATCTTCGAGCGCTGGGACCTGGACGTGGTGGTGGTGGGGACCGTCACCGACGACGGCCGCATGCGCATCCGGCACGGCGGCGCGGTCGTGGTGGACATCCCGGTGGATCCCGTTGCGAAGAGCGCCCCCGTACTGGACCGGCCGCTGCGGGAGCCTGCGGACCTGCGCGAACGCCAGAAGCTCGACCTTGCGGCGGTGGCGCCGGAGCAGGAACCGGGCGCCGCCCTGGAGGCGCTGCTGGACTCGCCGAACCTGGGCTCCAAGGCCTGGCTCTACCGCCAGTACGACCAGCTCGTGCAGGGCGACACCGTGATCGGCCCCGGTGGCGACGCGGCGCTCGTGCGCGTAAAGCGCATGGACGGAACACCGACGGACATGGGAATCGCCCTCGCCGTCGACTGCAATCCCCGCTGGTGCTGGCTCGATCCCTACGCCGGTGCGGTGGCGGCCGTGGCCGAGGCGGCCCGCAACGTCGCCTGCACCGGAGCCCGCCCGCTGGCGCTCACCAACTGCCTCAACTTCGGCAACCCCGAGAAGCCGGAGATCATGTGGGAGTTCGCCGAGGCGACGCGCGGCCTGGGCGACGCCGCCCTGGCGCTGGGGACGCCCGTGGTCTCGGGCAACGTCTCCTTCTACAACGAGACCTCCGGACGCGCGATTCATCCGACGCCCACGATCGCGGTCGTGGGGCTGTTGGAGCGTTGGGCCCGCCACGCGGTGTCGCACTTTCCCGCGGCCGGGCTCGAGGTCGTGCTGCTCGGCGAGTGCCGGGAGGAGCTCGGAGGAAGCGAGTGGCTGGCCCTGCGCCGCGGACTCGAGGCGGGCACGCCGCCGGTCGTGGACCTCGAGCACGAGCGCCGGCTCACGGGCCTGCTCGGCGAGGGCGTGCGGCGCGGCTGGATCCGCAGCGCCCACGACGTCGCGGACGGCGGCCTGGCCGTGGCGCTGGCCGAGTGCGCTTTCACGGGCCCGCTGTGGATCGGGGCGGAGATCGCGCTGGCGGATACCATCCGGCCCGACGCCCTCCTCTTCGGGGAGTCCACCGGGCGTGTGATCGCAGCGACCGCAGAGCCCGAAGCGCTGCTGGCGCTGGCGCGAGAGGGCGGGGTGCCGGCGCGGCACATCGGCCGGACGGGTGGCTCGCACCTGGTGATCGGGCCGCCGCAGGGGGAGCCCTGGATCCGGGCTTCGTTGGAGCGGCTGCACGGGCTCTGGGCGCGGGCGATCCCGCGCCGACTGGAGGAAGGATGACACCGACGCGAGCCCCGGGGGCCCTCCTGGCCGAGCACGCCCGCGATCGCTTCCACGACGAGTGCGGTGTATTCGGAGTCCACGGGCATTCCGAGGCTTCGAACATCAGCTACCTGGGCCTCTACGCGCTCCAGCACCGGGGCCAGGAGAGCGCTGGCATCGTCTCCACCGACGGCCACTCGCACTTCGTTCACCGGGGCATGGGTCTCGTGGCCGACGTGTTCAGCGAGCAGATCCTCCAGAAGCTCCCTGGGCGTCACGCGATCGGCCACGTCCGCTATTCGACGTCGGGGGAGAGCCAGATCCGCAACGCCCAGCCCTTCTTCGCCACCACCGACGGCGGACCCGTGGCGATTGCCCACAACGGCAATCTGGTCAACGCGCGGGCGATCCGCCGCGAGCTCGAGGGCCGCGGCTCGATCTTCAGCACGACGGCGGACAGCGAGGTGATCGTGCAGCTGCTCGCGCGCTCGCGCGAGCAGACGCTGGCGGAGCGGCTGATCGACGCTCTGTCGCGGGTGAAGGGAGCCTTCAGCCTCGTGATGCTGACCTCCGACTCCATCATCGCCGCGCGCGACCCCAGCGGCTTTCGCCCGCTCAGCCTGGGACGGCTCGACGGGGCGTGGGTCGTCGCCAGCGAGACCTGCGCCCTCGACCTGATCGGCGCGAGCTTCGAGCGCGACGTCGATCCCGGCGAGGTCGTGGTGATTCGCCGCGGACGGGTTCGCTCGCTGCGGCCCTTCAAGCAGTCGAGCCGTGAGACCTTCTGCGTCTTCGAGTACATCTACTTCGCCCGGCCCGACTCGAATCTCAACCGCGACAACGTCTACCGCTTCCGGAAGGATCTGGGGCGGCTGCTCGCCCGCGAGTTTCCGGTGAAGGCCGACATCGTGGTTCCGGTGCTGGCGTCGGGCGACCCGGCCGCGCTCGGCTTTGCCGAGGAGTCGGGGGTTCCCTACGAGCAGGCGATCATCCGCAATCACTTCGTGCGGCGCACCTTCATCGAGCCAGCCCAGTCGATCCGCCACTTCGGCGTCAAGGTGAAGCACAACGCCGTGCGAGGCCTGCTGAAGGACAAGCGCGTGGTCCTGGTGGACGATTCCATCGTGCGCGGGACCACGCTCATCAAGATTGTGGCCATGGTGCGCAACGCGGGTGCGCGCGAGGTGCACCTGCGGATCTCGGCGCCTCCGACCATCGGTCCCTGCCACTACGGCATCGACACGCCCACCCGCGAGGAGCTGATCGCGCACGAGCACACGATCGAAGAGATCCGAGAGCTGATGGCCGCGGACTCGATCGGCTACCTCTCGCTCGAGGGCTTGCGCCGGGCGACCGCTTCGCTCAAGAACGGATTCTGCGACGCCTGCTTCTCGGGCGAATACCCGGTGGCCATCGAGACGGGAGAGACGTCTCCGCAGCTCTCGCTCTTCCTCGACGCCGACGGAGACGATGGCTGACGTGCCGACCCCGGTGCGTGGCAAGCTCGACCGCGAGCACCTCGAGCGCGCCGTGGCGGAGGGCGCGATCGACACCGTCGTCACCGCGCTCCCGGACCTCTACGGACGCCTCGTGGGCAAGCGCATCAACGCCCGCTTCTTCCTGGACGAGGTCGTGTCCCACGGCATGCACCTCTGTGACTACCTGCTCGCCTGCGACATGGAGATGGATCCCACGCCGGGCTACGCCTTTGCGAACTGGGAGAAGGGCTACGGCGATCTGCACGCGGTGCCCGACCTCGGGAGCCTCCGCCTGGTCGCGTGGCAGGAGCGCACCGCCATCGTCCTGTGCGACGCGCTGAGCGAGGACGCGGGCGCACCGATCGAGGTCGCGCCTCGGACAATCCTCCGGCGCCAGCTGGAGCGCGCCGCGGCAGCGGGCTTCGTCGCCCAGATGGGCAGCGAGCTCGAGTTCTTCCTGTTCCGGGACGACTACCCGGGGGCGCGCGCGAAGGGCTACCGGGACCTCCGCACCTACCAGCACTACGTCGAGGACTACCACGTGCTCTCCAGCAGCTTTGCCGAGCCGGTCATCGGCGAGATCCGGCACCGGGTGGACGCGTCGGGCATTCCCGTGGAGTTCAGCAAGGGCGAGTGGGGCCCGGGCCAGCACGAGATCAACCTCCGCTTCGCGCCTGCGCTCGAGATGGCGGACGGCCACGTCGTCTACAAGCTCGCGGCCAAGGAGATCGCGGCGGCCGCGGGCTGCGCGGTCACGTTCATGGCAAAATGGGACGAGTCTCTCGCGGGCAACAGCCTGCACATCCACTCGAGCCTGTGGAACGAAGACGGCGAGTCCGTGTTCGCGGGGGATCGGGAGCTCTGGCCCGGATCGCCGGTGCGCGGCTCCGACACGTTTCGGTGGTATCTCGGGGGGCTGCTGGCCCACGCCCGCGAGCTGGTGTGGTTCTTCGCGCCGAACGTGAACTCCTACAAGCGCTATCGCCCGGGGACCTTCGCCCCCACCAGCCTGGCGTGGAGCTACGACAATCGCACCGCCGGCTTCCGCGTGGTCGGTCGCGGTGCCTCGCTTCGCGTCGAGTGCCGCATCCCGGGCGCCGACGCGAATCCCTACCTGGCGTACGCGGCGCTGCTGGCGGCGGGACTCGACGGGGTCGAGCGCAGGCTCGACCCGGGGCCGGTCTTCGACGGCGACGCCTACACCGCCGCGGGCCTGCCCCGGGTCCCGGGCTGCCTGCGCGACGCGATCGCCGAGCTCGAGCAGAGCGCCTTTGCGCGGGCGGCGTTCGGCGACGCCGTGACCGACCACCTCCTCCACTTCGCACGCTGCGAGCAGGAGGCGTTCGACGCGCGCGTCAGCGACGTCGAGCGTGCCCGTTACTTCGAGCGCATCTGAGCCCGGCAGGAGATCCGCAGCCGCTCGGAGGCAGGCGACCTGGATCCCCGTGGGGAGGGATCCTCGCCGTCGGCAGGGGCGACCCGGTCGGTTGAGCTGGCCCTCGGATCTGCCGAACAACCGGAGCGAGGCGGGCCGTTCCGGATCGGACCGGGCAGGCCCGCAGCGGGGGGTGTGTGTCCCGCACGCGACGGGTCCTGCGCGTTTGCTTCGCCGACGCCGAGGCGTTCCAGCAGGAGTACGTCTCCAATCTGGCCAACGGCGGGGTCTTCGTGCCCTCGGAGGAGGGCTTTGCCCTGCGCGACAGCGTGCGCGTGCAGCTGCACCTCGAGTTCTGCGCGAAGTCCGTCGAACTCGAGGCCGAGGTCGTCCACCTCGTGACCGCGGAGATGGCCGCCGTGGGCGGCCAGACCGGCGTCGCGGTGCAGTTCACGGGCAGCGCCGCCGAGATCCGCCGCCGGCTCGAGCCCCTTTCCCGCACCTGCGGGATCCTTCAGTTCCGGCCCGCGGATCCGGGGCGCCGCGCGTCGCCGCGGGTGCGGGCCCGGGTGCCGATCCGCATCGAGAGCGGCGACGTGTCCTACGAGGGGCACACCCGCGACCTGAGCCGGACCGGCGTCCTGGTCGCGATGCCCGGCGACGGCATCGAGATCGGCCAGTACGTAGACGTCACGCTCCAGCACCCCGGGACCGGCGAGACGCTCGAAGTGGGGGGCACCGTGGTCCGCAAGATCGAGACCCACGGAGAGGTCTCCGCCGTCGGCGTGCAGTTCGACCCGCCCCAGCACCGCCGCGCCGAGGTGGAGCGCTTCGTGGAGGAGGTCCAGAACGTCGAGCACTCCCGCCGGCTCGGGGGGATCACCGGCTCGATCGCCGAGCTGGGCCCGGAGACCCTGCTCCAGATGCTCAACCAATCGTCGTCTGCCGGCACCCTCACGCTGCGACGCGGCCAGCAAGAGGGTGTCATCGGCTTCGAGGGGTCGATTCTACGCTACGTGCACCTCGGCAACGCGGTGGGCATGAAGGCGTTCGCCCGGCTCCTGGGCTGGCAGGACGGGACCTTCGAGTTCCACGCGCAGCTCGACGCCCTCGAGGCCTCGGAAGCCCCGCTTCCGCTCGAGGCGGCCCTCCTGGAGGGCCTGCGCCAACTCGACGAGATCGGGCGCATCGACCCGGGCCGCTTCCCCCCGGAGGCGCGCGTGCGGGTCGCCGTTGCGGCCGAATCCGGTGCGTCGGAGCAGCCGCCGGTCGGCAAGCTCGAGGAGGCGGTGCTGGATCTGGCGCGCGCGGGCTTCACGGTGCAGCGCATCCTCGACGTGATTCCCGAGCCCGACGCGGACATCTACCGCGTCCTGGAATCCCTGGGGCAAGCCGGGACGATCGCGGTCGAGGCGTAGCGGGGTTCGCTAGGCTGGCGCCCGCGATGGAGGCGGGACGCGGGCGGTTGCTGGGGCGGACGGCGCTCGTCACGGGTGCGGCGAGCGGCATCGGCCGCGAGACCGCCGCCCTGTTCGCCCGTGAGGGCGCGAACGTCGTGGTCGCCGACCGCGAAGCGACGGCGGGCCGACAGACCGCGGCCGCCATCGAGGCGGAGGGTGGCCGCGCCCACTTCGTCGCCACCGACGTCACGGTCGCCGCGCAGGTCGAGGCCGCCGTGGCGGCCGCGGAGAGCGTATACGGCGGGCTTCACGTCCTCTTCAACAACGCCGGGATCTTTCCCGATGAGGACGGCCTGCCGCCCGACACCTCCGAGGCCGTGTGGGATCGGGTGCTGGCGGTGAACCTGAAGGGCGTGTTCCTGGGCTGCAAGTTCGGCATTCCGGCGCTGCTGCGGGCGGGCGGCGGATCGATCGTCAACACCGCTTCCTTCGTTGCCGTGATGGGCGCGGCCACGGCGCAGATCGCCTACACGGCCAGCAAGGGCGGCGTGCTGGCCCTCACGCGCGAGGTCGCCGTCGCCTACGCGCGCCAGGGCATCCGCGCCAACGCCCTGTGCCCGGGCCCGGTCAACACCCCCTTGATCCAGAATCTGCTGGCCGAGCCCGCGGCGCGCGCGCGGCGTCTCGTCCACGTGCCGATGGGGCGGCTGGCCGAGGCGCACGAGGTGGCGAGAGCCGCGCTGTTTCTCGCCTCGGAGGACGCCGCCTACGTGAACGGCACGACGTTCCTGGTGGACGGCGGCATCCACGCCGCCTACGTGACGCCCGAATAGGTCAGCCGTCCGCGGGGACGGTGCCTGCGGGCGCCGGCGACGTGTCGTCCGGCATGAAATCGGGGCTCGCGACCTCGCGCCGCACGAGCTTGCCGTCGCGATAGACACTGCGCAGGTCGATGCGACCGTCGCCGTCGAGGTCTTCCGCGCGCACCTCGAGCCGGCCCTCGGCGTCGAAGCGGTCGAAGCGGTCGAGGACGCCGTCGCCGTCCGTGTCGTACTCCTCGGACACCAGCGTACCCGCGTCGTAGTGGGAAACTCGCTCGACGCGCTCGGCCTCGCTGGCGAGGTACTCGATCCGCACGACCGCCTCGCCGCCGGGCGCGAATACCAGGTGGACGTTCGGCCGGCCCGCGGCGCGGCGATCCTCCCAGATCTCGCTCCGCGTCCGTCTCTCGTACGCGGTCCAGCGATCCGGGCGGCCGTCTCCGGAGCTGTCGTCCTCCCGCAGCACGGGACTTTCGGCAGCGTTGACGAAGTAGTAGCGGGCGAGCAGGGCGCCGTCCGGTGCGTAGGCCGCGCGCGCCTCGACGATGCCGTCGGCCCGCGCGCCGGCCTGGGCGGGTCCGAAGGCCTGTGGGTCGCCCAGGTCCACCGGGCGCAGCGCCGCGAGCACGCTGGGGGGCGGGGGCTCGACATCCTCGTCGAGCACCGCCAACGCGGCGAGCAGGTCCTCGCGGCGCCGCCGCTCCTCGTCGAGACGCGCCTCCAGCGCGCCATGCGCGGCCGCGGAGAGCCGCGGGTCGAGCCGGGCCGCCGGCTCGCCCCCCGGCGCGTCCAGGGCCTTCGCCATCGCCAGCGTGGCGTCGATCTCCGCGAGGTAGACGCGCACCTCGGGATCCTCGGGATCGATGCGGGCCGCGCGTCGGAAGTCCGCCTCGGCCCCGGCGAGTTCGCCGTGGGACAAGCGAAGGCGGCCGGCTTCGAGTTCGGCGGCGAGGCGTCGGCCGAGCTCCGGAAACAGCGCACGCACGGCGGCGGCCGACCACGTCGTCCCCGGCTCCGGCGCC
This sequence comes from Myxococcales bacterium, assembly GCA_029863845.1. Taxonomy (GTDB): domain Bacteria; phylum Myxococcota_A; class UBA9160; order UBA9160; family SMWR01; genus JACZXC01. The sequence continues at coordinate 7,456 of JAOTUO010000065.1, read as the reverse complement.
GCGCTGATTGCCGTGCGCACGTCGGGAAGCGCGAGGGCCCGCTCGAGGGCGCCCGCGACGGCCAGGCTCTCGCAGCGGCTCCAGGGGCGCGGGTAGGCGACGACCTCTCGAACCTGCCGCGGCTCGCCCACCGGGTTGCCCGCGGCGGCGGCCGCCACGCGCAGCCAGGCCAGTGCGAAGGGCCCGTCCTTCTGGGTGTCGCCGCAGTAGCTGCGATCGACGCGCAGCGAGAGGGCGGCGCGCGGTGCGAAGCCGGCGATCCAGCTGCGGGCGGCGGCGACGCTGTCGGCCGAGGCATGGACCACGGTCGCGTCGGGAAGCCGCACGCGCAGTCGCCGCTCCAGCTCCGCCGCGACGCCGCCCTCCGGCCAGTCTCGCGCCGACCGTGCGGCCTGCGCGCGACCGGGCTCCGGCGCGAGCAGGACGACGAGCAGGTCGGACGCGGGCACGCCGAGAGGGGTCTCGGGCGGCGGCGGGGGAGGGGGGTCGAGCGCGTCGGCGCGGCTCCATTGCGCCTCGGCCTCGTCGCTGCGTCCGGTCGCCTCGAGGACGCGGGCGAGCGCCCGGTGCAGCTCGGCGGAGTCGGGCTGCACCGCGAGTCCGCGGCGCACGGCCCGCTCGGCGGCCTCGAGTCGGCCCTGTCTCCGGAAGGCGCGGGCATCTTCGATTCGCTGGCGCACGAAGCGCTCGCGCGCTGCGGCCGTGGGCTCGGCGCCGTCCGCGCGCGCGTCGAATGCCCCGCACCAGGCGACGGCCGCCGCCAGGCCCAGCGCGGCGCACGCGACGGGCAGGGGCGAGGGCCACGCCGCCGGCCGGCGGATCGCAGGGCGGGGGGTCATCGCCGTCAGGGAACCGCGCCCGGGGAGCTCAGAGCCGGAGCAGCGTGTCGCGCCGGAACCGCTCGTCGTCGGGTTCCGGGTGATCGATGTTGTAGTGGAGGCCGCGGCTCTCCTTGCGCCGACCCGCGGAATGGATCACCAACTCCGCCACCGTCGCGAGATTGCGCAGCTCGACCAGGTCGGGGGTGAGCTTGAAGTTCCAGTAGTACTCGCGAATCTCGTCCTGGAGCAGGTGGATGCGGCGGCGGGCGCGCGCCAGCCGGCGATTGCTGCGCAGGATGCCGACGTAGTTCCACATGAAGCGCCGGATCTCGTCCCAGTTCTGCGTGATCAGGACGGCCTCGTCGCTCTCCGTGGCCTGGCCCTCCTCCCAGGGCGGCGCCTCCAGGGGCTCCGGCTGGAGACTGCCCAGCCGCGTGAGCGTCTCGGAGGCCGCCGCGTCGGCGAAGACCAGCGCCTCGAGCAGGGAGTTCGACGCGAGGCGATTGGCGCCGTGCAGGCCGGTGCAGGTGACCTCGCCCGCCGCGAAGAGGTTCACCAGGTCGGTCTCGCCCCGGAGGTCGGTGCGCACCCCGCCGCAGTAGTAGTGGGCGGCCGGCACCACCGGGATCGGCTCGCGCGTGAGGTCGATTCCGAACTGGAGGCAGCTCGCGTAGATGTTCGGGAAGCGCCGGCGCAGGAAGTCGGGTTCGCGGTGGGTGATGTCGAGCAGCACCCACTCGTCGCCGCTGTGCTTGAGCTCCGCGTCGATCGCGCGGGCCACGGTGTCTCTGGGCGCCAGGTCCTTCATCGGATGGTGGCGCTCCATGAACGCCTCGCCCGCCTGGGTGCGCAGGATGCCGCCCTCGCCCCGTACCGCCTCGCTGATCAGGGCGGACTTCGCCTGCGGGTGGAAGAGACAGGTGGGGTGGAACTGGACGAACTCCATGTTCGCGATCGTGGCCCCGGCGCGATAGGCCATGGCCATGCCGTCGCCCGACGCGATGTCGGGATTGCTCGTGTACAGGTAGACCTTGCCGGCGCCCCCGGTAGCCAGCAGCGTGATGCCGGCCTGGAAGCGATGAACCACGCCGGTCTGGGCGTCGAGAGCGTACGCGCCCAGCGCCCGATTCTCACCGGCACCCCGGGCCTTGTGGGAGGTGAGCAGGTCAACGCCGCAGTGGTTCTCGAAGAGCGTGATGTTCGGGTGCGCGCGCGCCCGCGCCAGCAGCACCGACTCGACCTCGCGGCCCGTGGCGTCCCGGTGATGGAGGATGCGTCGATGCGAGTGCCCGCCCTCGCGCCCGAGGTCGAAATCGGGACGACCCGGCCCGGGGCGGGCCCCCTGGGGCATGTCGAATTCCGTCCCGAGCTTGCGCAGGGCCTCGATCATGCGCGGACCGCGCTCGACCACGAAGTGCACCACGTCCTCGTGGCAGAGACCGGCGCCGGTGGAGATCGTGTCGCGCGCGTGGGCCTCGAAGGAGTCCTCGTCCGACCACACGGCTGCGATGCCGCCCTGGGCCCAGTTGGTGGCGGAGTCCGCCCCCTGCTTCTTGGTGATCACGGCGACGGATCCGTGTTCGGCGACGCGCAGGGCGTAGTAGAGCCCCGCGATTCCGCTGCCGATCACGAGTACGTCGGAGTGGAAGCGGTCCGGCAACGCGCGCGTCTCCTCGGTTCGTCGATCAGCGTAGCAACCGCGCCGGCCTTCCCGAAGCCTAAGGACGGTCCCGGGGCTTTCCGATAAGCAGCAGTGGCCGGGCTGGGCTTCCAGCCTGGGTCGAGATTGACCCTCCCCCGGGGGAGGCGACGCTTCGCAAAGGGGCGCACAGCGGTGCAAGCGAGTAAGCGAGTGCTGGGACGAGGCCTGGGCGTGGCGCTCGGGAGCGCCCTCCTGGCGCTGACGGCGGCTTCGGCCGCCGGGGCCCAGGGCGCGATCTACGCCTTCGTCGACGCCAACGGCATCGCGCATTTCACCAATGCTCCCCGCGACAGCCGCTTCGTGCGCCTCGCGTGGACGGCGCAGAGCGTGCGTCCGGACGAGCGCACGGCGCCGATCCGATGGGAGTACGACGGCCTGATCGGGCTCACCGCGCGCGCCCACCGGGTGCCGCCGGCGCTGGTGAAGGCCGTGATCGCGGCGGAGTCGAGCTTCGACCCCGGCGCCGTGTCGCGGAAGGGAGCCCAGGGGCTCATGCAGCTCATGCCGGAGACGGCCCGCTCGCTGGGAGTCTCCGATCCCCTGCGCGCGGACGAGAACGTCGACGGGGGCGTCCGCTACCTGCGCGACATGATGGACCGCTACGGCACTCTGTCGCTGGCGCTCGCCGCGTACAACGCCGGCCCCCAGGCGGTCGACCGCCACGGGGGCGTTCCCCCCTATCGCGAGACTCGGGATTACGTCAAGCGGGTTCTGACCTACTATCGCGCCTACGATGGTGATTTCCGTCGATGAGCAGCGGGGCGGTGCGCCGCCGCAGGCCCGCGAGATCTTCTGGAACCTTCCCAATACCATCACGGTGCTGCGCACCGCCGTGGTTCCGGTGCTGCTGCTGCTGCCGGCGTTCCCGGGCGAGCGGGGCAGCGAGGTCATCGCGTGGTGCTTCATCGTCGCCGCGTTGACCGACATCGTCGACGGCTGGCTCGCGCGCCGCGGCCAGCAGGTGACGCACATCGGGAAGCTCCTCGATCCCCTCGCCGACAAGCTCCTCGTCTCGACCGCGCTGGTGGTGCTGCTGGCCGTGGGTCGCATCCCGGAATGGGCCGTGTGGATGGTGGTCGTGATCGTCGGCCGCGAGCTCGCCGTAACCGGTCTGCGCAGCCTCGCCTCGGCCGGGGGCCGGGTGATGGGGGCTTCGTGGCTCGGGAAGTTGAAGGCCGTGGCGCAGAACATCGCGATCGGGGCGCTGCTCTTCTACTACCCGACCCTCGGGCTCCCCGCGAAGGAGATCGGGCTCGCCATGCTCACGCTGGCCACGGTGCTCACGCTGTGGTCCGGGTACCTCTACTTTGCGGAGTACTTCCGCGGACTGGGCGCGGACTCGGAGTCCGGGGAAGGCGGGGCGTGAATCGACTGGAGGAGCTGGGAGCGCGGATCGATGCGCGCGAGGCCCGGATCGGCGTGATCGGCCTCGGCTACGTGGGGCTGCCGCTGGCGGTGGAGTTTGCCCGCATCGGCTTTCCGGTGACCGGCTTCGACCTCGACGCGAGCAAGGTCGAGTCCGTCCAGAATGGCGTCTCCTACATCGAAGACGTGCCCTCCAAGGAGCTCGCGCGCCTCCGCGGCGAGGGGCGGATCGAGGCCCACAGCGACCTCGGAAAGCTCTCAGGCTGCGACGTGATCAACGTTTGTGTCCCCACGCCGCTCACGAAGGCCCGCGATCCCGACGTCTCCCACCTCGCGAAGGCGCTCGAGGAGATCCGCCGCCGCATCCGCAGCGGCCAGCTCGTGATCCTCGGCAGCACGACCTACCCGGGAACGACCCACGAGCTGCTGATGCCGATGCTGGAGTCCACCGGCCTTCAGGTGGGCGTCGACTTCTCCCTGGCCTTCGCCCCGGAGCGCATCGACCCCGGAAACCGGGAGTTCGGCCTGCGCGAGATCCCCAAAGTGGTGGGCGGGGAGACACCGCTGTGCGCGGAGCTGGCCGCGAAGACGTTCCGGGCCGTCTTCGACCGGGTCGTCACCGTCTCCTCGACCCAGGCCGCCGAGATGGTCAAGCTCCTCGAGAACACCTTCCGGGCCATCAACATCGGCCTCGCCAACGAGGTGGCGCTCATGTGCGACCGCCTCGGGCTCGACGTGTGGGAGGTGATCGAGGCCGCCGCCACCAAGCCCTACGGGTTCATGAAGTTCCTTCCGGGCCCCGGGCTGGGCGGCCACTGCATCCCCGTCGACCCCACCTACCTGGCCTGGAAGATGAAGTCGCTGAACTTCCCGGCGCGCTTCATCGAGCTCGCGACGGACATCAACGGCCACATGCCCGAGCACGTGGCCGATAAGGTGTCGGCCCTGCTCAACCTGGACCGGATCGCCGTCAACGGGTCCCGGATCCTGATCCTGGGCGTGGCCTACAAGGCGGACGTCTCGGACGTGCGGGAGTCGCCGGCCCTCGACGTGGTCCGGCTGCTGGCGGCCAAGGGCGCCGAGATCTCGGTTCACGACCCGCACGTGGGCGAGTTCGTCCTCGAGGACGGGACCGGCTACAAGAGCGTCGCCCTGTCCGACGACCTCCTCGAGAGCTCCGACCTGGTGGTGATCGTCACGGCGCACTCCGGCGTCGACTACGCTCGGGTCGTTGCGAAGACCCCCCGGATCTTCGATACCCGCAACGCCACCCGGGACGTGAAGAGCGGCCGGGAGAAGATCCACAAGCTATAATCACGCCAGAAAGCACGAGTAGCTCAGTTGGTAGAGCGCCACGTTGCCAACGTGGGGGTCGCCGGTTCGAGCCCGGTCTCGTGCTCCAGGTTCTGCCGCCCCGGCCGCGGGTTACGTGGTCGGGGCGACTCTTTTTCGGGTCACGTGGCCGCGTGGGGCTCGCGCGGTCGGACGTCGCCGCCGTTTCGCCGTGCTGTCGCAGGTTTTCGCGGCTCCCGACGTGAGCGACCTTCACCACCTTTACGCGCGGAGGGCGGCTCGAGTAGCGACGGATGGGATTCCTGGGACGGTCAGGGTGAAAACTACGACCTGGTGGTCAACGCTCGACTCGTGGAGGCGTTCCGCGATGTACTCGGCCGCCATGTTCCGACAGCGCCGCATCCAAGCAGGCTAGCGGAGAAGGAATCCCATCTGCTCCGAGTACCCCTCTCCTTCGAGCTTTTCCGCCGCCGCCCCTCTCCATACCCCTTGGTAATCGAACCCGCACAAGAACCCGTCGCCGAGTAGCGCTCTCGGTTCGGTGCTCCGTTGCGCTTCGTATTCGAACCTGGCTCCGCTTGCGATCTGCCGCCCCAGCCAGCGGCGAGGCACGCGGCAAGGCGCGCCCGCGTAGTTATCGAAGATCTCCCATTCCAGCACCCGGCATTCGTAGCGAGTCGTGATTTGACTCTGTTCTGGATCCCGCCGGAGCAGACCCGACTGCTTCAACTTCATTCCCAAGGGACCTTCGGTCCACAGCGAGATCGCCAGCCCGTCGGCCTTCTCCGTTCTGCTCGGGACCCGCAGCACCTCGTAGCGAAATATCTTGAGCGGCACTCGAAGCGGTAGCAGATTCTTCCCCCAACCGTGGTCGTGAAGGGCCGGGAGCTCGAGCACCCCGCCCTCGGATTCCCATTGCCACTCCATGCGGCATCTGCCGAAGCTCGTGTAGTGAGAGTAGAAGCGCGGTGCCTTCGCCCACCAGTGGAAGCCCTGCCACGAGTCGAGGTGCAGAGACAAGGAGAGCTGCGCTTCCGGCTGCCGGTACCGGATCTCGTAGGCCGGCCAGGCGCCGTCGAAGCGCAGCCTCTCCCCGAGGCGGAATTCGACGACCCCGGGGCGGTAGGAAAGCTCGCGGGCAATCGAGTGGTAGCACTTGTAGCTGACGGCCCTCCCCCTCCCCTCCAGGCAGAACTGGAGATCGAAGGCGTCATGGGGGTCGAGGTCGCCCAGGGCTTCGCTCCGGTCGAAGGGAGCTCCGGTCAGGCCGAGAAGCAGATTGAGGTTCATGAAGCGAAGCGGCACTTCGGGTGGAAGCAGCAGGATGATCGTCCGCAGGTCCCAGGAGAAGTCCGGGAACCGGGTTCCGTCTTCCGCGGGTTCGGGCCTTTGGCAGGGCGCCGTGGAGGAGCGATCGAGAAGTCCGAGGATCGGCATCAGGGCGCGTCGCGGGGAGAACCGCGAGCGGATTTCAGCCAACCGCGATACCTCCCCCCTGGAAGAGAAGTTGCGGGTTCTCCCATACCTGGGACAGATCGACCATGGTCGGGGAATTGCACGATGAGCATTCCTCGGCGTCCCGCCGCAGCTGCCTGAAGCGCTGCAGCTCCATGATCTCCTTCAGCGGGGTCTCTCGGATATTCGCGACCGGTCTGTCCAGATTGAGACAATCCTCGACATATCCCCTGCCGTCGACACTCATCGCGATCTTGGGGAAATGACATCGATAGCCGAATCGTCCATCCGCAAAGTACTTGAAGTAGAGCTCCGAATTGACGATCGGTGCTCCGGCCCGCTTCTTCTCGAGGATGTAGGCACACACCTCCTGCAGCTCGCCCATCGGCAATCCCATGTCGGTCTCGGTGAAGGCGATTCCCCCCTCGCCATGCCGGTATTCGGTGATCACGTCGAAGGAGATGCGAAGCCCCATCTCTTCACTCAGCCTGAGAAGACCGTCGATCTCGTCCCCGATGCCCTTCTGTACGCAGCAATTGAACTGATACGAGATGTCGGGATATCGGGCCTTCGCGAGATCCACCGCCTCGACCAGGCGATCGAAGAGCCCGCGCAGGCCCCGGATCTCGTCGTGCCGCTCGGGCCGCGCCGAATCGAGGCTGACCAGCATCATGTCGATGTAGGGCAACACCTCGTCCATGCGCTCCTTGAGATACCACCCGGTGTTGAAGAGCAGGATCGGCATTCCGGCTTCTTCTTTGATGAAACGGACGATCTGACCGAGGTCCTTTCGGATCAGCGGCTCCCCCCCGGCAAGTGC
>JAOTUO010000064.1 GCA_029863845.1 Myxococcales bacterium | reverse complement strand
AAGACGCCGTCGAGGGCGCGCAAGGCCGATGCGCGGGCGTTCTGGAGTTCGCCGGCGGCCTCGTACACCAGGGCCAGGTGGTAGCGAACCTCGCCGATTCCCTTGCTCGTGGGATCGAAGCCCGACTCCGCTTCCTTGAGGTAGCTGATCGCCGCCGACGGGATCCCGCGCCGGTAGAGCACCCAGCCGAGGGTGTCCGCTGCGTAGGGACTGTCGGGCAGCAGGGCCTTGGCCTCCTGGGCGAGGTCGAGCGCACGGTCGAGCTCTTCGTTCGAGTCGGCAAGCAGGAAGGCGAGGTTGTTCTTGGCCTGCGCGAGGTTCGGGTCGTGGCGGATGGCGGCCTCGTAGCGCTCGATGGCTTTCTCGCGCTGACCTTCCACCTCGTTGAGCAGACCGAGGAAATAGTGGAGCCGGGCGTCGTCGGGCACCGTCTCCAGCGCCCGCTCGTAGGTCCCGATCATCTCATTCAGCCGCCCGACCCGCCCGTAGTAACGCGCGAGATGGTTGTAGGCCTGGAAGTTCGCCGGATCCAGGGCGATCGCCCGCCGGAAGGCCGGCTCCGCTTCCTCGCCGCGATTCTGGCGCAGGTAAAAGATCCCCTGGATCACGCGAAGCTGGGAGTCCTCGGGGTTCGCCTCCACCGCCGCCTGGAGGCGGGCGCGGGTCTCGTTCGCCCGGCCCCCCATGAGGTCGAGTTGCATCAGGGGCATCAGGAGATCCGGGTCGCCGGGCCTCTCGTCGTACGCGCGCAGCAGGAAGGTCCGTGCGAGGTCGTATTGGTTTCGCCGCATGTGCAACTTTCCCAGGGCGATGTAGACGGCGGCGTCGCGATCGGCCTCGGGGATGACTTCGAGCAGCTCCACCGCCCGCTCGACCTGCCCGAGGAAGGCCATGCCCTGCGCTACGAGAATCCTCACGGTCGTGTCGTCCGGCTTCTCGCGCAGATATCGGAGTCCCTCCTCGACCGCGTATTCGCTCTCGCGCAGCCGCAGGTGGACTCGGGTGAGTGCCCTGCGCGCATCGAGCAGCCTCGGGTTGAGCTCCAGCGCGCGGGAGAGCTCCGCGCGCGCCACGGTGTCCTGGCCCTTGCTGGCGACCACCAACCCCAGCAGGAAGTGCGCTATGGCCCAGTCGGGCTGCTGGTCGATGGCGGCCTGCAGCTGGTTGACGGCGGCGTCGGCCCGGCCCTCGTGGAAGTCGATCTTCGCCTTGACGAGCAGCGCCATGGGGTCGTTGGGCACCTCCGCGAGGACCGCATCGGCGATGCTGCGACCCTCGACGATCTTCTCCGGGTCGTCGTTCTGGAGGCCGCTCTCGACCAGCAACTCGGCGTACTTCCCGCGGGCCACCGTGTTGGTCGGATAGACCTTCACCGCCTGCGCCGCCGCCGCGAGCGCCCCATCCCAGTCGCCCTGATAGGCGCGGTCTTCGGCGAGGACCAGGTGCGCCCGCACGTCGTCGGGCCGTTTCAGCGAGGCCTCTCGGATCAGCTCTTCGGCTTTCGCGTCGTCACCCCGGGCCCGATAGAACCCCGCCTGCATGTAGACCAGTTCGAGGGGATCCTTTGCGGTTTCGATGACCCCCTGGAGCGCCTCGATCGCCTCGTCGATCCGGTCCCGGGAGAAGTAGAAGCTGGCCAGCATCGAGGCGGCCAGCGTGCGCTCCTCGTCTTCGGCGAGTTCCAGCGTCTTCCGGTAGGCCTCTTCGGCTTCGGCGTCTCGCAGGCGGTCGTCCGCCAGGAAGCTGGCGAGCGACCCGTAGGACAGCGCGCTCGGCGCCACTTCCGTGAGCTTGCGGAAGACCGGCTCGGCGGACTCGCGGTCGCCGCGCTGCCGGTGGTACTTGGCGATGTAGTGCAGCGGGAACACGCTCGTCGGGTCCACCTCGAGGGCCTGCTCCCAGGACGCCAGCGCCTCCTCCGAGCGTCCCACCGCCGCCAGCGCCCTCCCCCTGAGAACGTAGGCAGCGATTTTCTCGGGGTCCTCGGCGAGGACCCCGTCGGCCTGGCGAAGCGCCTCCTCCGGGTCTCCCGCGCGAATCGAGATGTTGCCGAACCGCATCTTCGCCTCGAGGTTGGTCGGGTCCACGCGTGCGGTCTCGCGCAGCTCCCAGAACTCCTCGCGCAGACGCCCGCTCCGCTGGTACGCCTGTGCGAGCCCCCAGTGCGCGCCGCTGTGATTGGGATCGATCTGGAGGGCGTTCTTGAACTCGAGGACCGCCTCGGCGAACTCCTCGTTCTCCAGGTAGGCCTGACCCAGACTCAGGTGGTCGTCGAGACTCTCCTCGTCGCTCCGACAGGCCCCGACCAGGGCGAGCAGAACCAGCGAGATCGAGAGACAAAGGAAGCGACTGCGCATGACAACCTCGTGTCGCATGGCGGCCGGGCCCAGCTCGTGGACCCGCCCCGCGATGGCGTCTGAATCTAACAGGTCTCCCGGAGATCGGCGGGCTCGGACGCACCCGCCGGTGGCGTCAACCTTCCACCGCGGGGGCCGAGGCGCTCTCCTCGCGCGTGGCGGGCCCGCTCTCTTCCGGCGGCGCCTCGGGCAGCCGCGCCAGCAACGTCCGCGCCTCGGAGACCCAGGCCGGCTCCGGCTCGTCGGGCGCGCCCATGGCGCGAATCCACTCCCGCCGCCGCTCCAGACCTTCGAACGCGCGGCGGAGCGCCGCGCGTGCGCTCGCCGGCTCGCCGTTGGCCTCGTAGGCCAGGGCCAGGTGATGTCGCACCACGCCGATGGTGGCTCGGGTCGGCTCCATGCCGGCCTCCGCCTCCCTGAAGTAGGTGATCGCGGCGGAGGGGATCCCGCGCTTGTAGAGGACCCAGCCCAGCGTGTCGGCGGTGTTGGCGTCGGCCGGCAGGAGCGCTTTCGCCTCCTGTGCGAGCTCGAGAGCGCGATCGAGATTCGTGTCCGCGTCCGCGTAGAGGTACGCGAGGTTGTTCTTCGCCTCCGCGAGGTCGGGGGCATAGCGGATCGCCGTCCGGTACTGCTCGATGGCGCGCTCTCGCTGGCCACTGGTGTCGTAGAGGACGCCCAGGAAGTGATGGAGCCCCGCGTCGTCGGGGACGGCCTGCACCGCCGTCTCGTAGACCCGGATCGTCTCCTGGATGCGCCCGGTCTGTCGGTAGTAGACCGCCAACTGGTTGTAGCTGTCGACGTTGGTGGGATCGAGCTCGATGGCCCTGCGAAAGCTCTCCTCGGCCTCCTCGCCGCGATTCTGGCGAAGGTAGGTGTTGCCGAGGAGCCGGTGCAGCCGGGGGTCGTCGGGCTTCGCCCGCACCGCCGCCTGGATGCGCGCATCCGACTCCTCCGCGCGGCCCGCCGTGGTGTCGAGGACCATCAGGCCGCCGAGGATCTCGGGGTTCTCCGGCGACTGCTCGTAAGCGAGCAACAGGAATCTTCGCGCCTCCTCGACGTTCGCAAGCATGTTGTGGACCCGCCCGAGGGCGTAGAGCGCCGTCGCGTCGCGACCCTCCTCCGGAATCGTCTGGAGCTCCGCCAGCGCTTCCTCGGGCTTCGCGGTCATCACGAGGCTCTGCGCGACGAGAACCCGTGTCTCCACGTCGTCCGGCCGCTCGCGCAGGTAGCGCCGCCCCTCGTCGACGGCGTAATCGTACTCGCGCAGCTTCAGGTAAACCTTGGCCAGCACCTTCCTGGCATCGACCAGCCCGGCGTCGATCTCGAGGGACCGGGCCAGCTCGGCGCGAGCCATCGTCGACTCTCCTCGCAGCGCCAGGGCCGTGCCGAGGACGAAGTGCGCCTGGGCCCAGTCGGGTCGCGCATCGATCGCGGCACGCAGGGCCGTGACGGCGCTCTCCACCTCGCGCTCCGCGAGATCGATCTTGGCCTTGACGAACAGCGCCCCCGGGTGCGAGGGCTCGCGCTCCAGGATCGCGTCGATGATGGCGCGCCCGGCCCCGATCCGTTCCGGATCGCTCTCGCGGTAGCCGAGCTCGACCAGCACCTCGGCCTTGCGCAGTCGCGCCAGATCGTTCTCGGGATCGAGCTCGACCGCCCGGTCGGCGGCGGCCAGCGCACCTTCCAGGTCACGCTTGCGGCCCAGGTAGGACGAGAGGATGAGCTGGGGCCGGGGGTCGTCCGGGCGGGCCTCGGTCGCCTGCCGGATCAGCTCGTCCGCCTTGTCGGTGTCGCCCTGGGAACGGTGGAAGCGCGCCAGCAGGTAGATGAGGTCGAGGGGGTCCTCTTCGTTCCGGATGCCCTCCTCCAGAACCGCGACCGCGTCGTCGATCCGGTCGCGGCTGAAGTAGAAGCCCGACAACACGGCGATCGCGCGCGCCCGCTGTTCCGGCTCGGCCAGCTCGAGGGCCGTGCGGTAGGTCCCCTCCGCCTCCGCGTCGCGGCCGCGGTCCTGCGCGAGAAATCCCCCGAGCGCGGTGTACGAGAGCGACGTGGGCTCGACCTCGATGAGCTTGCGGTACAGCGGCTCCGCGGCGTCACGATCGCCGTGGCGGCGGTGGAAGATCGCGAGCAGGAGCAGCGCGGCCCCGCTCTCCGGATCCACCTCGATCGCCTGCTCGTAAACCTCCTGGGCCTCCGTCGGACGCTGTAACGCCTCCAGTACCCGGCCCTTGAGCAGGTAGGCCGTGACCCGGCCGGGGTCGGCGGCGATCACGTCCTCGGCCTGCTCGAGCGCCCCGTCGAGCTCACCCGCGAAGACGGCGATCTGGCCGAACTGCAGCTTGGCCTCGAGGTTGCCGGGATCGAGGCGGGCGGTCTCCCGCAGCTCCCAGAAGCCCTCGGGCGTCTGCTTGCTGCGCAGATAGGCCCGGGCCAGGCCCCAGTGGGCGCCGCCGTGGTTGGGGTCGATCTGGAGTACGTTCTTGTACTCGATGATCGCCTCGGCGTATTGCTCGTCCTCGAAGTAGGCCTCGCCGCGACCGAGGTGGTCGGCAAGCTTCTCCTCGTCGGCCTGACAGCCCCCGAGGGCGGCCGCGCACAGGAGCGGGAGCAGCCATCGAATCGTAACGCCGCGCATGAGTCCACCTCGCTTCGGACCGCCGATCACAGCTTGCAGCGTTCGCCCCCGGCTGGCGAGCCGTGACGGTAGAATCCAACAAGTCGCCAGGGAATCAAGGGCCGGCGGGAATCGACCCGCGCGCGGAGACCGGTCCGCGAGGCGGGGTGCGGCCTCGCCGCGGCCCACGAAGCCCACGGGCCCGCCCGCGAGCCCGGATGCCTGGGGGCTGCACGGGTCGAACGTACCCGCGGGAACCGGCGTAGCAGGCGGTCGCTGCCCCCCCGCGACCCGTCGGGCTACGCCGCCCGGCCTTCCCCCTTCGGCTGCGTCCGGTTGCGGCGCCAGGTCGCGTGCGTGATCCCCATACGCTGGATCATGTAGTTGAGCTTGCGCCGGCTGATTCCGAGCAGCGCGGCGGCGTCTTTCTGGACGTAGTCCGTGCGGCTCAGCGCCTCGAGCACCAGGTGCCGCTCCACCTCGCGCAGCGAAACGCCGTTCGGCGGCAGCTCGGGACGCCATCCATCGGCGTCCGAGGCGGAGCGCTCCCCGAACAGGGACAGGTCCCGGCACCCGATGCGAGGGCCGTCGGCCATCAGGACCGCGCGCTCGATCGCGTTGTGCAGCTCGCGGACGTTGCCCGGCCACGGGTGCGCCCGGATGCGCTCCAGGGCCGACTCCGTGAACCCGCGCAGGGGCCGCTCGAGCGCATTCGCAAAACGCTGCAGGAAGTGGTGGGCCAGCGCGATCGCGTCCTCCTGGCGCTCGCGCAGTGGGGGCAGATCGATGCGGATCACGTTGAGCCGGAAGAAGAGATCCTCCCGGAAGCGGCCGTCTCGCAGCTTCTCCTGCAAATCCTGGTTCGTCGCTGCGACGATGCGTGCGTCGGTGCGCAGGGTCCGGGTTCCGCCGATGCGATGGAACTCCTGATCCTGGAGCACGCGCAGCAGCTTCGCCTGGGTCGCGGGCGACATGTCCCCGACCTCGTCCAGCAGGAGCGTGCCGCCGCTGGCCTGCTCGAAGCGGCCGACCCGCTCGCGATCGGCTCCGGTGAAGGCGCCGCGCTCGTGGCCGAAGAGCTCGGATTCGAGCAGCGTCTCGGGCAGTGCCGCGCAGTTCACCTTCACGAAGGGCCCGGCTGCGCGGGGCGATGCACCGTGGATCAGCCCCGCGATCAGCTCTTTCCCCGTGCCGGTCTCGCCGGTGATCAGAACCGTGGACCGCGTCGGCGCCACGCGGCGAGCGAGATCCATGGCCGCGCGCAGGGCCGGGCTGTCCCCCACGATGGCCCCGCCGGCGTCTCGGGCCGCCCGCTCGGCGCGCAGGTCGCTGACCTCGCCGAGCAGCCGTCGGTGTTCGACGGCGCGGGCAACCCGCAGCTCGACCTGCTCGAGGTCCAGCGGCTTCTGGACGAAGTCGAAGGCTCCGGACTTCATCGCCTCCACGGCGCTCTCGACGGAGCCGTAGGCCGTCATCACCAACACGCAGGTGAGCGGGTCGCGCTCCCGCGCGGCGCGCAGGACCGCGATCCCGTCGGCCCCGGGCAGGCGCAGATCGGTCAGGACGACGTCGAAGGTCTCGGCGCGTTCGTCCCGGAGGCGCTCCAAGGCGACGTCGCCGCGGGCCGCCTCCTCGACACAGCGCCACGTCTCGCGCAGCGCCAGCGCGATGCCGCGGCGCAGCGTGTCCTGGTCCTCGACCACGAGGATCCGCGTTCCGTCGTCCGTCATGCGGTCGCTCCGACCCCGGCCTCGGCGCCGCTCCGGCGTTCGGCCGCGCCGCGCTCGCCGATCGGCAGGCAAACGCGAAACGTGCAGCCCTCCGGGCGGCTCTCCAGATGGACGGCGCCGCCGTGGCAGCCGACGATCTTCTGCGCGAGCGCGAGACCGACGCCCGAGCCCCGCTGCTTGGTCGTGAAGAAGGGGTAGAAGACCTTCTCCTCGAGCCCCGCCGGCACGCCCGGGCCGGTGTCCGACACGCTCATGACCAGCTCGCGCGTCGGCGCGTCCTCCCCGCCCGCGCCTTCCTCCGCGTCGACCCGCACGGAGGTCCCGCTGCGGTCGCTCACCCGGGTGTGCAGACCGAGGGTGAGGCGCGCTCCCGTCCGCTCGGGCCGCTCCGCCATGGCCTCGAAGGCGTTCACGATCAGGTTCCCGAGGACCGCCCGCAGGCGATCCCCGTCCGCCGCCAACTCGGGGAGGCTCCGGGCGTAGTCGCGTTCGATCGCGCCGACGAAGGCGACGCGCGACCGCGCCAGCGCCAGGGCCGATTCCATCAGCTCCAGCGGGTGAACCGGGGCTCGCACGAGTGCGAGGGGGCGCACGAAGTCGAGGCAGTCGGCCACCGTGTCGGCGAGAACGCGCAGCTCGCTCGTCAGTTCGGCCAGGAGCGCCTGCTCGTCGGGGCGATCCCGGAGGCGTCGCTTGAGCAGGCCCGCGATCACTTCCATCCCCGCCAGCGGGTTGCGGATCTCGTGGGCCAGTCCCGCCGCCATCTCGCCCAGGGCGGCCAGCCGGTCGCGCAGCCGCTCCTGCTCCCCCGCGCGCTCGACGGGCGTCAGGTCTCGAAAGATCATCGCGGCCCCGCACACGCGACCCCCGGCGCCGTGCACCGGTGTCAACGTGAAGCCGATCGTGCTCGCGCCCCGGCCCCCGACCGCTGCGAGCGTCATTTCCGCCCGCGAGAGCGTCCGGCCGCCGTCGAGGGCTTCGACCAGCATGCGGACGACGCGAGGCTGCGCAGCCAGGACCTCTCGGCAGTCCCGCCCGAGCGCCGCGACGATCTCGCCCTCCGGGCAGCCCAGGATGCGCTGTGCGCCGGCGTTGAGCATCACCAGCGCCCGCTCGGCGTCGACGGCAGCGACGCCGGTGCTGAGCGAAGCGAGGATCATCTCCGAGAAGCTGGATGCAGGCTTCCCCACGCTCGGCTTATCGGCGCGCTCGGAGACGCGCCTGAATGCGGGGACCGACGCCCGGGCTCAGTCTTCGCCGTTGGGCACCAGGTACTGCTTGCCGGCCTGGGTCAGCCAGCCGTCCTGCTTGAGGCCCTTGACCACGCGGGTGACCGTCTCGCGCGACGTTCCGATCATGTCCGCGATCTGCTGGTGGGTGAGCGCCGGCGTGGCGCGGCGCCCGCCCTCGGGGCCTTCGCGGGCGAGGCGCAGGAGCAGGCCCTGCGTGCGCTCCTTCACCCGCTGGAACGAGAGGGCGCTCGCCTGGTCGTCCATCTGCCGCAGGCGCGCCGTCAGCTCCTGGATCACCGCCATCGCGAGGTCGGGGCTGCGCTGCAACAGGGCCAAGAAGTCGTTGCGCGACAGGGCCAGGATCCGCGTCTCGGTGAGCGCCTTCACGCTGGCGGAACGCGGTGCGCCGTCGAGCAGCGACAGCTCGCCGAAGAAGGAGCCCGCGCCGAGCATCTCGAGGATCTTCTCGCGACCGTCCCCCGAGAGCTTGGTCACCTTCACGCGACCCTCTCGGACGACGTACATGTAGTCGCCCGGCGTGCCCTCCTCGACGATCGTCTTGTTCTTCGGAAAGCGTCGCTCGATCAGCAGCGACGCGACGGCCTCGAGATCGTCGCTGCCCACGGCGGCGAAGAGGGGGATCGTGCGCAAGGATTCGCGGACTTCGTTGCTGCGGCTCGACGCCGACATTCTCCCTCCGGACTCGCCCGGCTTATGTGGCGTCCTGGCGACCCTTCGCCTTTAGCTCGGCGACCACGCGGCGGACGTCGGAGCCGCGGTCGAGCCGGGCGACCAGCAGCGCATCGCCGGTGTCGATCACCGCGAGTCCCTCCACCCCGAGGAGCGCGATCGGGCGGCGATCGCCCCACACTAGATTGCCTCCCTCGTCGTCGAACGCCAAGTCGCCGGCCACGACCCGGGTTCGCCCCGGCCGCACCCCCAGCTCTTCCGCCAGCGACTGCCACGTGCCCACGTCGCTCCAGTGGAACGAGACAGGGATCGTCCACACCCGGCGGCTGCGCTCCATCACGGCCACGTCGATGGGCAGCGACGGGGCTCGCCGGTACGCCCGGTCGAGCGCCGCCGCGCTCGGCCGCCGCACCGAACCCAGCGGCGCGAGTGCGCGGAAGAGGTCGGGGGCGCAGGCCTCGATCTCCTCCAGGATCGCCTGCACCGTCCAGACGAAGATCCCCGCGTTCCACAGGTAGCCGCCACGGCGCAGATAGCGGCGGGCCCTGCCCGCGTCGGGCTTCTCGACAAAGCGGCGCACGCGGCGCAACCCGCGATGGCCGGCGGCCGGGGGCCCGACCTGGATGTAGCCGTAGCCCGTTTCCGGGCGTGTCGGCTTCACACCCAGCGTCACCAGGACCTCGGCGCTGCGAGCGGCGTCCGCGGCCCGGCGCAGGGCGCTCGAGAACGCCCGGGCGTCGGAAATCACGTGATCCGCCGGGAGCACCGCCAGCACTGCGCCGGGATCCTCGGCCGCGATGCGGACGGCGGCCAGCCCGACGGCCATGGCCGTGTTGCGCCGGGCCGGCTCCACCAGGATGCGTCGCGCCGGAAGTCCGGTGGCGCGGCGCACGGCCCGCGCGTGCTCGCGACCGCACACGACCCACACCCGGTCCCGGCCCGCAAAGCGGCGCGCGCGCTCCAACGTGGCGTCGAGCAGGCTCTTGCCCGCGATCACCTTCAGGAAGGGCTTGGGGTGTTTCTGGCGGGACGCCGGCCAGAATCGCTCGCCCGCGCCGCCGGCCAGGATCACCGCGTGAGACCTGCCCGCGGTCCGCCCCACTAGCCCCGATCCTCGCTCAGCCATGCCACGAAGCGGGCGATGCCGTCTTCCAGGGAGGTCCGCGGCGCGTAGCCGAGGGCGTCGCCGGCGGCGGAGATGTCGGCCCAGGTCCGCCGCACGTCCCCCCGCTGCGGGGCGAGCCATTCCACTTCCGCGGTCGTGCCCAGCGCTGCCTCCAGGAGCTTCACGACTTCGACGACGGCGACCTTGCGGCCGGCGCCGAGATTGAGGATCGCGAAGCCGAGGTCCGTCTCCAGCGCCCGGACGAGCCCGTCCACGAGGTCGTCGACGTACGTGAAGTCCCGCAGGCTCGAGCCGTCCCCGAAGATGGAGATCGGCGCGCCGACCCGCATCCGCTCGGCGAAGGTCCGGATCGCGAGGTCGGGGCGCTGCCGGGGGCCGTAGGCGGTGAACAGCCGCGCGCAGGTCACCGAGAGGCCGTGGGCGCTGTGGAAGGTGTGGGCGACGAGTTCGGCCGCGCGCTTGGTCGCGGCGTAGGGCGACACGGGCCGTTCGACGGGATCGCACTCGCGGAACGGCCCGTCGCTCCGCTCCCCGTACACCGAGGACGACGAGGCGAACACGAAGCCCGGCTTGCCGTGGCGCACCGCCGCCTCGAGCAGCACCGCGGTGCCGACCACGTTCACGTCGGCGTAGGCCGCCGGCCGCTCGAGGCTGGGCCGCACGCCCGCGAGGGCCGCCAGGTGAGCCACCTTCCCGAAGCGGCCCTCTGCGAACAGCGCCTCGACGGCCCCGGGATCGCGAATGTCGCCGCGCACCAGCCGGAACGCGGGCGACCTCGACGCGGCGCGGAGATTCCTCCGCTTCTCCGCCTCGGCGTAGTACGGGTCGAAGGAGTCGAAGCCGACCACCTCGTATCCGTCCGCCAGCAGCCGGTCCACGAGCGTCGACCCGATGAAACCCGCCGCGCCCGTGACGAGGATGGGCCCCGCCCCCTCGTCGCGGGTCACCGCGACGCGCCCCGGTCGCGTCGCCGCCCGCTGACACGCTCCTGCAGCTCGAGGTCGGCCTCCACCATGATCCGGATCAGCTCTTCGAAGGAGGTGTGCGCCGTCCAACCCAGGCCTTCGCGCGCCTTGCTCGCATCCGCGAGCAGCGAATCCACCTCGGCGGGCCGGATCAGGGCGGAGTCGCTGCGGACGAAGTCGTCGGGGTCGAGACCGACGTGGCCGAACGCAAACTCGACGCACTGGCGAACCGTGTGGTGAACACCCGTGCCGATCACGTAGTCGGAGGCTTCGGAGGTCTGCAGCATCCGCCACATGGCATCGACGTACTCCGGCGCGTAGCCCCAATCGCGCTTCGCTTCGACGTTGCCGAGCCGCAGCTCGTCGGCCAGCCCGAGCTTGATGCGCGCTGCCGCCTCCGTGACCTTGCGCGTTACGAACTCCCTTCCGCGCCGCGGCGACTCGTGGTTGAACAGGATTCCCGACACGCCGAACAGGCCGTAGCTCTCGCGGTAGTTCACCGTGATCCAGTGACCGTACGCCTTCGCCACGGCGTAGGGGCTGCGCGGGTGGAAGGGCGTCGCTTCGTTCTGCGGCACCTCGCGGGTCTTGCCGAACATCTCGGAGCTCGAGGCCTGGTAGAAACGGATCGCCGGGTCGACGAGCCGGACGGCGTCGAGCATGCGCGTCACACCGAGCGCCGTGAACTCGCCGGTCAGCGAGGGCTGGACCCAGCTCGTCGGCACGAAGGATTGGGCCGCCAGGTTGTAGACCTCCACCGGCTCGACGTCGCGCAGCAGGCTGACGAGCGAGCTCTGGTCGAGCAGGTCCGCCTGGTGCAGTCGGAGGCGAGCGCGCAGATGCGCGATCCGCTCGAAGGTCTCGGTGCTCGAACGACGCACCATCCCGTGGACCTCGTAGCCCTTCTCGAGCAGGAACTCGGCCAGGTACGAGCCGTCCTGGCCGGTGACGCCGGTGATGAGGGCCACGCCGTCTCTCATCGCTCGTTCTCCATGGGAAGCTCGCCCTTGTCCCGCGAGAACACGTCGAGGTTCCAGAGCAGGCGCAACGTCAGGAGCGCGACGGCCACCAGGAACAGCGCGGCCGCCCAGCCCTGGAGGCGCGTGAACGACACCGCGATCAGGCAGAAGCACGCCGTCAGGAAGTAGAACTGGAGCACGGCGCTGCGCGGCGAGCCCTCCGACGCCAGCAGGCGGTGGTGCATGTGCAGGCGGTCGGCGGAGAAGATGGGGGCTCCGCGGCGGATCCGGCGAACGATCGAGAGCCCCGTGTCGAGGATGGGCACGGCGAGCGCGAGCAGGGGCACGACGAAGGTCAGCAGCGACTTCTGCTGATACCCCGCCAGGGTGAGGAGGGCGAGGACGTAGCCGATGAATAGCGAGCCGGTGTCGCCCAGGAAGATCCGCGCCGGCGCGAAGTTGAAGGGCAGGAAGCCCAGCAGCGCCCCCACCAGCGCGATCCCGACGCAGATGCCGACGGGCTCCCCGGCCTGCCAGGCGATCACCGTGAGCGTGCCCCCGATGATGGCGCCCACCCCGGTGGCGAGCCCGTCGAGCCCATCGACCAGGTTCAGCGCGTTCGTGATGCCGACGATCCACAGCGTCGACGCGATCCAGACCAGCCATTCCGGCAGCTGCCAGGTCGTGACGGAGATGGGGTCCGTGAGGTGGCCCAGCCGAAACCCGTACCGGATGGCGATGGCGGCCGCCGCGATCTGCACCAGGAACTTCGGCCACGCTCCGAGACCGGAGCGGTCGTCGACGGCGCCGAGCGCGAGCACCAGCAGACCCCCGAGCGCCAGCCCCTTCAGGGGATCCGCGGTGGCGGCGACGTCGACCCAGAACGCCAGGGCGACGAGCAAGCCGGCCACGAAGCCGAGGGCCACCGCCAGCCCTCCGAGCAGCGGCATGTCGGCTCGACCGCTCACGCCGCGCTCGTTGGGACGGTCGACGACCCGCAACGCGCTCGCCAGCCTCGAGACGAGCGGCGTGGCCAGGCACGTCACGCCGACGGCCACCCCCAACGGTATCAGCAGCTTCAGCCCCTCCATCCGCCACTCGTCCCGTCCGTTCCTTCCGGAATCCCCACCGGTCTCTCGCGCCCGCTCCGAGCCCCGCGCCCCGCCGCCGACCCGCTGGGTCGGCTAGCTCGCGTAGCCGTAACGTCCCCGATGGGCGTGTGCCCCGTTGAGCAGGAGGCCCAGAAGGCGGCGCTGGTCGAGGAACTCCAGCGTCGCCTGCACATCCTGCTGCAGCGTCGTGTCCGCCCGAACCACCATCACGACTCCGTCGCTGAGATCGCTCACGGTCTTGGCGTCGGGCAGGCCCAGCGCCGCCGGCGTGTCGAGAATCACGCGATCGTACCGGCGGTTGACCTCGTCGAGCAGCTCTCTCATCTTGGCCGAGCCCAGCAGCTCGGACGGATTCACCGGTCTCGAGCGCACGGGCAGGACATCGAGGTTCACGCCCTCGACCTTCACGATGGCATCGTCGACGTTCACCTGGTCGCTGAGCACCTCGGCGAGTCCCGCGACGGGGCGCAGCCCGAGGGCTTCGTGAACCTTGGGCTTGCGCAGGTCGCAGTCGATGAGCAGGACGCGCCGCCCGAGGCTCAGGGCTGTCACGATCGCCAGGTTGATCGCGGCCGTGGTCTTGCCCTCACCGGGGAGGGCGCTGGTCACGGTGAGGGTTCGGATGGGTCGCTGGGCGGCGATCGCGTCGATGCGCCCCCGGAGCGCCCGATACTGCTCTGCGACGTAGGACTCCGGCTGGAGCAGCGCGATGCGGCGCTTGTTGATGGCGCTCGACCCGCTCCGGGGCCGCCGCTTCCGGCGGCGCCACCGCCAGGGACGCCAGGAGCGCCGGCTGCGACGGCCGGCCGGCGTCGTCTCCGCCAGCTCGACCCCCAGCGCTGCGGGGGCGGACTCGTCCCCCGCTTTGCGCTTCCGCTCCTGTTCGGCGCGCCTCAGCGCGTCGTAGACCTTCGCCATCCCTCTACTCCCGCGCCCGTGCCCGTGCTCCCAGCAGGCCCAGCCAGCCGCCCCACTTCCTCTTCGGTGCCCGACCGTTGCTCCCCGCCTCCGCCGCAGCGCCCTCGCGCGCGGTGGGCAGCTGAAGGTCCCGGGCGACCTCCCGAATCACGTCGGCACCCAAGCTCGTCTGCTCGCGCGCGTAGCCCGCCAGCAGGGCGCCGTCGCACATGATGTTGATCAGGCGCGGAAGTCCTCCCGTGAGCTCGAAGATCTTGCGCCGGGCCGAGCGCTTGAAGATGCCCTTCCCAGAGTAGCCCGCGAGTCCCAGCCTTTCCTCGATGTAGGCGTCCACCTCGTCCGCCGTGAAGGGCTGCAGGTGGTGGCGGAGGACGATCCGCTGTCGCAGCTGCCGCAGCTCCGGACGGCCCAGCATCTCGTTGAGCTCGGGCTGTCCCACCAGCATGATCTGGAGCAGCTTCGAGGTCGGGGTCTCGAGGTTCGAGAGCAGGCGCACCTCCTCCAGCATCTCCGGCGACAGGTTCTGGGCCTCATCGATGATGAGCAGCGTCGTCTGGTCGTTCTGGAGACGCTGGATGAGGAAGTGGTTGAGCGCCAGCAGGTACTCCGCCTTCGTCCGGCACGGCGTCTGGATGCCGAACTCGTCGAACAGCACGTGGAAGAAGTCGAGCGGGTCGAGCGTGGGGTTGAATATGAACGCCGAAGCCGTGGACGAATCGAGCTGGGCCAGCAGCGCGTGGAGGAGCGTCGTCTTCCCGGTGCCGACCTCGCCGGTGAGCAGGACGAAGCCCTTGCGCGAGCGGACGCCGTACACGAGGGTCGCGAGGCCCTCCCGGTGCGTCTCACCCAGATACAGGAAGGCCGGATCCGGGGTCATCTCGAAGGGAGCGCGAACGAGGCCGTAGAACTCGCGGTACACGCCCTAGCCCCCCGTGACCGCCGGGGAATCGATTCCCGACTGCGGGGTCTTCTCGTCTTCGCCCAGGAGCTCCTTCACGAAGCCCGGCATGCCGTTGACCCAGGCGTAGTTCGCGGTCCCGCCCACGAGCACGAACCCCACGACCGCTACCGAGGCCAGGGCCTGGCGCACGAGCTTGCGGCGTCGGGCGATCCGATCCGATTCGAGCCAGATCTCCGGGATCGACGCCAGCACCGGAAGGTTCGCGAGCATCTGGAGCTGACGCGCGCTGTGGACGGAGACGTCGGTGACCTCCAGCAGGACCGCGATGCCCGTGGCGAGGGCGCCGCCGAAGAAGAAGGCCAGGACCAGGATCAGCAGGCGGTTCGGCGACGAGGGCCGCGGCGCCCTGAACGCGGCTTCGAGCACACGGAACTGCTCGCCCAGCTGCCGGCGCTCCATGTCCGCCTGAACGCTGGCCTCCTGCTGCCGCACGATGTAGAGCTGATAGCTGTCGAGCTGCGAGCTGTACTCGCGTCCGAGCGCGTCGAGTTGCTCGGCGATCCGCGGCGTCTCGGCCAGCAGCGTCCGGAAGCCCTCGGCCCGGGCCTGGAGCCGATCGATCTCCTCCTGCGCGCTCTGCATCTGAAGCTCGGCGCGGCGGATCTCGGCCTGGGCGATCTGCTGCTGGTAGTTCGACGGTATCTCGCCTTTCTCTTCTTCCCGCCGCGCCTCCCGGCTGGCGAGAGACGCCCGAATCGCCTCGAGCTCCTGGATCACCTTCAGGTAGTCCGGGTGCTTCTCCGTGAAGCCCTTGGCCTGGAACTCCGCCAGCTGAAGCTCCAGGAGCTGGAGCTTCCGAATCGGATTCGCGTCGTCGTTGGGGCGCTCGATGGATGCGGCGGCCAGCTCCTGGCTGCGCCAGAAGCCTTCGTCGCCGCGCGCCATGTCGTAATCGCGCTGCGAGCGCGAGATATCGCCCGTGAGGCGCTCAAGGCTGCGCTGGTTGGCACCCATGTCCTCGGGCAGGCGGCCGGGGTTCTCCGCCTTGATGGTGGCGATCTTCGACTCGACCTGCGTCATGCGCAGGGAGATCCGTTCGAGCTCGGCCTCGATGAACTCCAGGCTCTTCTGGGAGACCTTCACCCGCTCGTTGATGTGCTCCTCGATGAAATCGTTGGCCAGCCGCTGCGCGACGCGCATCGCCAGTCCGGCGTCGCGGTCGTGGAAGAAGATCTTGAACTGATTGATTTCCGCGTCGCGGACGCGGCT
>JAOTUO010000358.1 GCA_029863845.1 Myxococcales bacterium | reverse complement strand
CGAGGGTGGCGACGTTGTTCGCGGCCGGAGACGCGTCGGCCCGCATCGCCCCCGGCGTCGGGTCCTC
Organism: Myxococcales bacterium; assembly: GCA_029863845.1. GTDB lineage: Bacteria > Myxococcota_A > UBA9160 > UBA9160 > SMWR01 > JACZXC01. The sequence continues at coordinate 3,627 of JAOTUO010000358.1, read as the reverse complement.
GGGCGCATGGATCGGGATGCCGGCGCTGAGGGGCGCGAGATTCCCCGGAAGGTCGGGCACGGGCGAGCCGTTCAGTGTGGTGCTGCCGGGAACGTACTGGGTGTTCACCGGAACCTGGTCTCGCAGCATCGCATCCGTCGCATTGTCCGAGCCCACGTTCTTCACCGTGATCGTGTACCGCAGCGTCTCGCCGGCCAGCAGCACGGCCGGATCGCCCGTGAGGTCGTCCGAGATCTTCTCCACCTCGAGGACCGGCGCGGACTCGATCAGCACCCGCGTCGGATCTTCGTCACCCGGAACGAGCGGATCGGCCGGTCCGTTGACGTTGGGATCATCGCTGCTGGCGAACGGGATTCCGCTGAGCCGCAGCTCGGCCTGATTCGTCGCGTAGGTGCCTGCGGCGATCACCGAAGCCAACGTGATCTCGAACTCGATCAGCACGCTGTCGCCCTGGTTGGGAAGGCTCAGGTTGCGGATGTCGACCACTCCGGTGCCGTTAGCTCCGCCGGTGCTGCTGCTGCTGCTCGAATCGGCACCCGCCGGGACCGTGACCAGCTGCAGGGTGCCCGGCTCGAAGAGCGCGGCCGGATTCAGTCGGTCGAGCTCGTCGAAGAGCGAGAAGATCGCAACAGAGACCGTGCTGAGGTTTTCGACCTCCAGTCGGTAGCGCAGGGTCTCGCCCGGCCGCGCGCTGACGGCTGGGTCCGCCCCCGTGGACACGTTGAGAACCGTCTTCTCGAAACGGAGTCGGGGCAGCGCGGAAACCGTCGTCTGGGCGTCCTCGTGGTCGAGGACGCCGACGGTACCGTCGGTCAGGGTGCGCGTGTACTCCCGCCGATCGGCCCCCTCGGCGCTGAACCACTGCGTCGCGCCCGCCACGTTCGTGAGCACGATGGCATCCTGCGTGTCCGAGTCGAGCTCGGCCTCGTACGTGACGATGAGTCGCTGATCGGCCCCGATGACGGCCGCCGGCGTCAGCGTCGCAACGCTGAACAGACAGACCGGTGTGCCCTGGAAGCTCGTGGCGAAGTCCGTGCCCTGGACGAGCGCCGCGGATACCGGCGTCACACCATCGGATTCGAACACCTGGGCGGTCAACGCGTTGGGCGCCGCGTCGCAGGTCCCGCCGGCGGGCGAATCCGGGAGCTGATCGCTGATCGTCAGATTCCAGGCCGATCCGCCAGCCGTATTGTGGACGTCCAGGGCGAACGTCGCCGGCGTCCCGATCGTCATCTGCGCCGGGCCGCGCTTGTCCAGGGTCAGTGCGTCCGGACCGACGATCGTCATGGGCGCCGTCGTGCCGGGCAATGCGGGCCGCTGACTGGCATCGTTGTCGTCGAGCCAGTTGTAGAGGTAGGAGGCGCCATTGGTGAACGCGAGACCACTCACGTTCGTCGCCGTGTCCTCCAGGACGACGTCGATGTCCACGACGATCTGCTCGCCGGCCGGAATGTCGATGCCGACGCTCGTGTCCTCGATCAGGGGCGCGTCCGCCGTGCCGGTATTGACGGGCGTCCACGGCCCAGAGCCGGTAATCTTCGTGACGCCGACGAAACGCATTTTCGCGGCCGAAGTCGTCAGATTGTCGCGAATGCGGATGTCGTAGATGGGGAATGCATACGGCGTTGCCGGGATCGTGATGCGATAGCTGAACACTTCTCCCACGGAGGCGGTCGGCTGGGTGTTCGCCTTCAGCGTGGGGTCCGGCGGCGGGACGGGTTCCACCGTCCCCGAGGCGACCGCCGGGCCGAAGCAGTAGTCGTTCGGCGGCGTCGTCGTCGGACAGCCGTCGCCCGTCCGCTCATAGCTGCTCGTGGAATCGAGTGACGTCCAGTCGATCCACACCTCGTTCTCGATCAGGTCCGGATCGGGAATCGGGGTCGAGACCATCACCTGGTAGGTCAGCTCCAGGAAGCTGCCCGGCGGGATGTCGAGGCTGCCGTCGCCATTGCCGGCGCCCCACACGAGCGGGCCACCCGGCGCACCGGCCGGCGTGGGCACGAATCCGACCACCGGCCCCCCATCGATCGTCGCGGTCGGCGTGAAGCCGCCGATGAGCATCAGCTCGGGCGGCAGGGTGTCGATCACGTTCACATCGTGTGCGATCGCGGTGCCGATGTTGATCACCGTGACCACGTATTGGAGCGTGTCGTTGAAGGCCGGCGGGTCCGCCGGGCCCTTCCCGCCCGTCACGTTCGTCAGAATCTTCCCGGCCGTCAGCTCGGGCTCGATCGCGACGATGGGCGCCGTGTCGTCTGCGATGGCCTCCACGGCGCCGGTCTGGCCGTTCGTGTAGTTCACCAACGCGCTGTTCTGCAGCGTATCGCCGGCGTCGGTGTCGAGGTCGTTGTTGATCCGGGCGAAGTAGTGGATTCGGATTTCCGGGTTCACGGCGAGCGCTCCGAGGTCGTCCTCCGTCGCCGTCACCACTGCGCCAACCGACCACACCGCGCTCCCGCTGGTCCCATCGGCAGGCACGGCGATGAACGCCGCCTCGGCCGGCGGCTGCCCGTTGATGCTCACGATGCCGTCGAACTCGTAGGTGACGTCAAAGTCGGCGTTGTCCGCGAGCACGTAGCTCACCGAACCGGTGTCGAGGCGGTCGCTGAGCACCACCTCCCGCGTCGCGCCTTCGGGCAGCGCGATCGTCACCTGGAAGGGCTTGTGGGCGCCGATCTCCGGGACCAGCGCCGGGTCGAGATCCGTCTTGGTGACGACCAGCGGTGGAACGTCGACCGACTCGACGGCCTGCGCCTCGTAATCGTTCAGCGCGTCGCCGGCGTTCGGCAGCGCTCCGATCCGCATCCCGTTGGCACTGCCATCCGCACCGATGGACCCGCTCGAATTGAGCGCCGCTGTGATGCCCGGCAGGGACGTCCAGTCCGCCTGCACCGTGTTGGGGAGGATCTGGTGCGGCTCGACCAGGTCGCCCACCTGCACCTCGAACGTGAAGCGGATCGTCCCGCCCGGTGTGATGGGCACGTCCGGCGACCAGCTGAAGAGCGGCCGATCCGGCCCGAAGGTGACGATGTCGACGCTGGGCGGATCGGGGCCCCCGATGTTGCCGACGTAGGTCAGATCGACTCCCGTCAGGTCCTCCAGCACGCGCAGGTTGTAGGCCGTGGCCGTTCCGTTGTTCGTGGCCGAGATCGTGACGGTCGGCACATCTGCGGCATCAACCTGAGCGACCGAGAAGGTCTTCGTCAGCGCGATCAGCGGCTCCCGGATCAGAACCGTCGCCTCGGCGATGGGAAGCACCACGGGGTTGCCGAGCTCGTCGATGTAGCTGACGGTCGTGACCGTGGCGGCACCGCCGTTCTGGATCGAAAGGCCGTCCTGGTTGGCGATCACGTTGTCGACGCGAGCGATGAAGAAGATCTCGAAGTCGAACCGCTGAGCGCCGCCCGGCGATTGCGTGACGGTCTGGTCTCCGAAGTCCCAGATCACCTCCGTGTCCGTGCAGGTCGGTGCGAAGACGCCTCCCGGAACGAAGCCGGCGGCATCGTAGGGCGGCGCGCCCAGATCGACGATGGGAGCTTCGGAGCAGCTGATCCCGGCCGGCAGCTCGTCGCGGACGACGAAGCTCCGCAGCTGCGCCACCGGAATCCCGGCTTCGAGCCGGAACTC
>JAOTUO010000063.1 GCA_029863845.1 Myxococcales bacterium | reverse complement strand
GGCGGGCGAAATAGAGGTAGCGGCGGTTCGCCTGGGATTCTCCCGCGAAGGCGGCCTTGAGATTTTCGTGGGTCTTCGTCCCCTTGAGGTCCGGCATGTTGACTCCTTCTCGCGTGGGCGGGCTGGTGCCCCTCGATTCGGGCGCATTCTAACCACGGCGGCGTTCCCCTCCAACCCCCCCCGCCGGGGCGCGCGAGAAACGCTAGCCTCCGACGGGGCGCCCGACGCCACGAAGGGGGCCGAGCCGATGGGCGTCGGAAAGGCGAAGACGCGAATCGAACGCGACTCCATGGGCGAGATGGAGGTGCCGGCGGACGCCCTGTGGGGCGCCTCGACGCAGCGCGCCGTCCTCAACTTTCCCGTGAGCGGCGAGCGCTTCCCGCGCCGCTTCATCCAGGCACTGGGCATCATCAAGGGCGCCGCGGCGGCGACCAACGCGGAGCTCGGGATCCTCGACGCCCCGCTCGCCGAGGCGATCCAGGTCGCGGCCCGGGAGGTGTCGGACGGAACACTCGACGACCATTTCGTTCTCGACGTGTTCCAGACGGGCTCCGGTACCTCGACCCACATGAACGCCAACGAGGTGATCGCTCACCGCGCCCGGCAGCTGCTCGGCGAAGGCGCCGCCTCGGTGCACCCCAACGATCACGTCAACGCCAGCCAATCGTCGAACGACGTGATCCCCACCGCCCTGCACGTCTCGGCGCGGCAGGCGATCCACGAAGAACTGCTGCCGGCGCTGCGTCGGCTGCACACGTGCCTCGGGCGCAAGGCCCGGGACTTCGATGCGGTGGTGAAGGTGGGTCGCACGCATCTGATGGACGCGACCCCGGTCCGCCTCGGGCAGGAGTTCGCGGGTTACGCACGTCAGGTCGAGCTGGGAATCGCGCGGGCGGAGGCGGCCTCCCGCAGTCTGGCGGAGCTCGCGCTCGGCGGAACGGCGGTGGGAACCGGGCTCAATCGCCCGTCGGGGTTTCCGGCCAAGGCCATCGCCCGCATCTCCGAAGCTGCCGGGCTGGAATACCGGGAGGCTGCGGACCACTTCGAGGCCCAGGGCGGACGCGACGCCGCGGTGGAGGCGAGCGGGGCGATGAAGACGATCGCGGTCTCCCTCTACAAGATCGCCAACGACGTGCGGCTGCTGGGGTCCGGGCCGCGCTGCGGCCTGGGCGAGCTCTCGCTCCCGGCGCTTCAGCCCGGCTCCTCGATCATGCCGGGCAAGGTGAATCCGGTGATCTGCGAGTCGGTCACCCAGGTGGCGGCCCAGGTCGTCGGCAACGACGCCGCGGTCACCGTGGCAGGCCTGTCGGGGCATCTCGAGCTGAACGTCTTCATCCCCGTGATCGCGCGGAATCTGCTGGAGTCGATCCGACTGCTGGCGAGTGTCTCGAACCTGTTCGTCGACAAGTGCCTCGAAGGGATCAAGGCGAACCGGGAGCGCGCGGAGTCGCTGGTCGAGGGCAGCCTCGGGATGGCGGCCGTCCTGGCCCCGGTAATCGGGTACGACGGCGCGGCAGCGATCGCCCGGGAGTCGTTCGCCACCGGCAAGACGGTGCGGGAGCTGTGCCGGGAGCAGAAGATCCTGCCGCCCGACGAGCTCGAGAGGCTTCTCGACCCGCGCCGCCAGACGGAGGTGTGAGCCCGGCACCGAGGCCGACAGCGATCCCTCCGCGAATGGCTCGGCCGCGCGCCGTCCGTGCCGTGATGCGGAAGCCGCGCGCGGCCTGCGCTGGATTTCACTGCGGGATCGCTGTCGGTCTCGGCGCTTCCGATCGTGCCTAGACGACGCCGGCGTCGCGCAGGCGGGCGATCTCGTCGGCGTCGAGACCGAGCTCTCGCAGGATCTCGTCGCTGTGGGCGCCCAGGGCGGGCGCTCCACTGCGGACGCGCGTCGGCGTCCGCGAGAGCTTGGCGGCCGGGCCCGTGATGGGCGCCGTCGAGCCGTCGGCCTGCACCGCGAGCTGCAACATGTCGCGCTCCGCCACGGCGGGGTCCCGCGCGGCCTCGGCGTAGGTGCGCACCGGAGCGGCAGGCAGGCCCGCGGCGGTGAGCGCGCTGACGGCCTCGTCCATGCTCCGCCGTCGCGCCCAGTCGGCGAGCCAACCATCGAGCTCGGCCCGCCGCTCGAGGCGTGCGGCCGCCGTGGCGTAGTCGGGGTCGTCCGCCAGCTCCGGGCGGCCGAGCACCGTCGCCAGTCGCTTCCAGTGGGAGTCGAGCAGCACGCCTGCCATGATGCGGCCGTCGCGACAGCGGTAGCTGTTGGCGGGCGCGGCGATGCGAAACTGGTTTCCGAGGCGGGGGAGGGGGACGTCGAGGGCGCCGAGCGTGAGGTAGCCCGTCGACTGGAAGAGGAGCGAGTCCAGAAGCGACACGTCGATGTGCTGGCCCTCGCCGGTGCGTTCGCGGTGGTGCAGCGCGGCGAGCGACGCGAGAGCGGCGTGCACTCCGGCCACGTCGTCGGCGAGGAAGGTGGGCGACTTGACCGGCTCGCCGTCGGGGCTTCCGTTGAGGGACAGGAAGCCGCTCATCGCCTGGGCGAGGGGGTCGTACCCCGAGCGGTCGCGCAGGGGGCCGAACTGCCCGTAACCGCTGATCGACACGTAGACGACGTCGGGCTTGACCGCCCGCACCCCGGCGTAGCCGAGCCCCCAGCGCTCCATCGTGCCGGGCCGGAAGTTCTCGATCACGACGTCGACGCGTCGGGCGAGCGCGAGAAACAGCTCGCGGCCCTCGGAGCGGCGCAGGTCGAGGGACAGGCTGCGCTTGTTGCGATTCACGCTGGCGTGCATGAACGAGACGGGCGGGTCCGTTCCCGGCAGGAAGGGCGGCGAGCGGCGGGCAATCTCGCCCTCGGGGTGCTCGACCTTGACGACGTCGGCGCCGAAGTCCGCGAGCACGCAGCCGCACATGGGGCCCGCCCAGGTGGTGGTTGCCTCCAGCACGCGCACACCCGCCAGGGGCCCCGGCAGGTCGCTGCGGGCCTCGCGGTAGAACTCGGCCTTGTCCATCGGTTTCCCCGCGTTCGGGACCTTACAGCGTCCCGCCCGGAGGATCCGCGCCGGGGCCCGAAACCCTCTTGCAGTAGACCGGTGTTGACGCGCGCGGCGGTCGCGACGGCGCCCCATGCGTCCTCCCGCAGCCGCTGCGCGCGGCGGCGGAAGAACGCGTGGGTGCCCGGTCAGCGGGCGGCGACCCTACTCGGTGGGACGGCCGGGGATCGTCCCGGTCGCCTTCTCGAGCGGGTTCGCGGCTCCCGCGGGCATTCCCTCGACGCTCGGCAATGCCTGGGGCAGCGCGCCCTGCGCCGCGGACGCCGCATCCTGCAGGGCTCCGCCGGCCGCGCCGGTTACCGCGCCCTGGGCCTCGGCGCGTGCCCGCTCCACGGCCGCCTGGACGTCTGCGTTGTCCGGGTCCGCCTGGAGCGCCTGGAGACAGACGGGCAGGGCGCCTGCGAAGCGGCTCTGGGCGACCAGATCCAGGCAGCGCTGGACGTTGACATCGGTCGTGCCCGGGGCCACCGCGGAAACCGGGGCCTCCGCGGAGCGCGGGGCCGTCGCGGCGCGCGGGGCCGTTGCGGAGACGGCCGGCGCTTCGGCTTCGGGTGCGCTTCCGGTCTGTCCGGTCTCGGCGTCGCCGCACGCCACCAGTGCGAACGCCGCCATCACGAGAATGAGTCGAACCATGTTGCTTGCTCCCCCTTCGCAGCGCCACGGCGCTGCGTCGGTGTGCCCCGCGCGGTATTTGCGATGCCGCACAACGCGGCACCTCACGCCCTGGTGTCATCGTGGTGTCGCACACCCAACACGCCGGGGCGACCCCGTCCGTCCACCTCTTTCTACCACGCCCGCAGTCCCGTCGCCACGACGAGGTTCGGGGATCCCCATCGAATAAAGCGGCTCCTCACTGCGTCCAACCGGCCCGGCGGCACGATCCGCTGGGCGGGCACGAGGTCGAGGACCCGTCGGGAAGAGGGCGGCGCCGTGTCGAACCGGGGCCGGCCGAGCGTCGGACCGGGCGCCTCGGCGATGCCGGGGGCGCTCGCGAACGTGGCGGCGTGGGGGCCGCGATCGGTCGTCGGAAGGTCTAGATGAGCGACGACGCGCCGGCCGACCACTCCACCTGGCTCGCGCCGAGGGCGACGACCTCCGTCGGCTCGAGCTCGAAGCGTCCGGCCTTTCCGAAGTAGATCTCGACGCCTTCGCGCACCTTGGCGAGATGCGTGCTGCCTCCGGCCAGGAAGACGGCGTTCAGGTCCTTGGGACGAAGCCCGGCTTCTGCCAGAACGCTGTCGCAGGTGACGAAGGTCGACTTCACCAGCTTCTCGCTGATCCGATTCAGGACCTGCTGCGTCAGGGAGAACCCCTCGAATCGTGCCGGGCAGTCCGGGTCCACCTGGGCGAGGTCCAGGTTCGTTTCGTGGAAGAAGCACAGGCGGATCTTCGCCCGTTCGCATTCGGCGACGAGTCGCGCGTAGACCTCCGAGTAGCCGCGGAGATCCCAGTTGTAGCGCTCGAGCACCTGCTCGACGACCCAATCGGCCAGGAGGTGGTCGACGTCGTCACCGCCCAGCGAGAGGTCGCTCTGGCGGGCCATCAGGCGCGGCGTCGAGCGCGTCCAGTCCACGATGGAGAAATCGAAGGTCCCCCCGCCGAGGTCGTAGATGCCGGCTCGCTTGACGGGATTCGAGACGGTCATGTAGCCGTAGGCCGTGGCCAACGGCTCGTCGATCAGCTTCACGGACGGCATGCCGGCCTTCTCGACCGCCGCGACCGTCGCCCTGCGCTGACGGGCGTTGAAGGCGGCGGGAACGGTGACGATGCTCCGGTCGAAGCCCTTCGGCACGTGTTTGACCTGGTTGTAGATGGACGAAAGGAGAATCGAGGCGATGTCCGTGGGCGTGAATACCCCCGCTCGCGTCGCGAAGGCCGGCGTACCGTCCTCGATCTCGACCAGATTGAAGGGATAGCGATTGCGGAACTCCTGCGTCTTGGCATCGGTCCAGCGGCGCCCGATGATTCGCTTCGCCGAGAAGATCGTGTTGTGGCAGTCGATCGAGCGCCTGCGCTTGGCCGCCATCCCGTGCTCGATGGTCCCGTTCGGCAGGAACGAGACGACGGAAGGCATCGTGGCTCGCCCGTCCTCCCCCGAGATGGGGAGTGCGAAGTTCTCGATCGCGGCGACCGTGTTCGTCGTGCCCAGGTCGATTCCGAGGATTCTCATGAGGCCATCCCTCGCGGGGCTTCGACCCCGATGCCGACCGCGAGGCCGGAGAATCGCTGGTTGTACTTCGCCGCGTGTTGCATCGGGTTCCGAGCCTATTCCTGCTTCTCGGCTTCCAGGAAGCGGGAGAATTCCGGGGCCGGGACGGCCGGACTGAAGAGGAATCCCTGGAGTTCGTCACAGCCGCTCTCGCGGAGGAACTCCGCCTGCTCCAGCGTTTCGACCCCCTCCGCCACTACCTTCAGGCCGAGGCTGTGGGCCATCGCGATGATCGCCGCCGAGAGCGCCCGATCGTCCGGATTCCCCGGGATGTCCTTCACGAAGCTGCGATCGATCTTGACCCGGTCGAGCGCGAAGCGTCTGAGATAGCTGAGCGACGAGTATCCGGTGCCGAAATCGTCGAGGGCGATGCGCACCCCCATGTCGTGGAGGTTGCTCAGCGCGGCCGTCGTGATCGCGTCGTCCTGCATGATCGTGCTCTCGGTGATCTCGAGTTCCAGATGATCGGGGCTCAGCCCGGTCTCACGCAGGCTCTGCGCGACAGTCTCCACGATCTCCTCCCGCCTGAGCTGGTATCCGGATAGATTCACCGCGATCCGGATCGCTCGATACCCGGCGACTTGCCATTCCCGGCACTGGGCGGTCGCGGAACGGAGCACCCACTCGCCCAGCGTGTAGATGAACCCGGTCTTTTCGGCGATCGGGATGAATTCGCCCGGGGACACGTTGCCCATCTCGGGGTCGTCCCACCGCAGCAGGGCCTCGGCGCCGTTGAGCTTTCCGCTCGCCGCGTCCCGCAGCGGCTGGTAGTGGACCTCGAACTCGCCGCGCTCGAATGCGCGGCGAAGGCGGCTCTCCAGGTGGACCTCCCTCGAAGCCTCGGCGTTCATGGATTTCGCGTAGAACTGGAAGTTGTCGCGCCCCCGGCTCTTGGCGCAGTACATCGCAGTGTCCGCGTTCCGCAGCAGCGTCTCCGCGTCGTCTCCGTCGAAGGGGTACACGGCGATTCCGATGCTGGCGGTCGCGAACAGCTCGTGGCCGTCGATGTAGAAGGGCTTCGACAGGCCCCCCTGGACACGGCGGGCCACCCGGGCCGCGTCTTGAACGTCCGAGATGTCCGTGAGCAGGACCGTGAACTCGTCGCCGCCCAGGCGTGAGATCGGCTCTTCCCCACTCCCGTTCCCGTTGCCGATCCCGTTCGAACGGGCGACGGCGTCGCTGAATCGCACGGAAGTCACCAGACGCTTGCCGATCTCGTGCAGGAGCCGATCGCCACCGCTGTGACCGAGCGTATCGTTGACCCGCTTGAATCCGTCGATGTCCAGGTAGCAGGTAGCCAGGAGGTCGCCGCGGCGCCGGGCCTGGGCGAGCACCTGCTGGAGCCGCTGCTGGTACATGCGGCGGTTGGGTAGGCCTGTCAGGGGATCATAGAACGCGAGGATCCGATTCGTTTCCAGGGTGCTCGCGTTGCCCAGGGCAATCGCGACCTGGTCCGCGAGCTGGCGGACGAACACGACGCTTTCGCGATCGCGGGTCCACGCATTCCTGCGCCCGATGGCGATCAGCCCCAGGAGCTCGTTCCGCACGAGGAGCGGGAGGACCAGCGTCTTCGCGATCCCGCGCCGGGAGAAGGGCTCGAGATAGGGCGGAAAGCCGTCGTCCATGTCGACGAAGAAATGCTCGGGCTCGGCGCGGAGCCGCCTCGCTGCTTCGACTCCGAGAGCGGTGGCCTCGATCCGTTCGCTCGCGATCAGCCCGTCCGGCGCGACGAAGGTCTGGAGGGTCGACGAACCGCCGGACTTCAGCAGGCTCACGGCCACGACGTCGCAGGGGAAGATGTCTCGGATCCGCGCGACCACGGTGTTCACGATGCCGTTCATGTCGATCGAGGAGTGGATCATCCGACCGATCTCGATCATGGTGAGCAGCGTGTCGAACTGCTCGGTCAGGCGGGTGGCCACGGCATTGAAGGAAGTCGCGATTTCCTCGAACTCGTCGCCGCTCTGGACCGTCACTCGCACGTTCGAGTCGCCGGCGATCCGCTGTGCTTCCTCCCGCAGCTGCTCGAGCGGAGCCAGGCGCTGGTGGATGCGGCGGATGAACAGGAGCGTGACGAGGCAGAGGGAGAGGAGAGCGGCCGAATCGTACGGGATCTGGAAGTCCGCGCCGGCGCCGAGGTTCGTTTCGGGCGCAGACAGGAGAGCGAGGGCTCCGATCGGAATCACGCCGCACAGGACGAACAGCAGCAGCAGGTGACGTTCGACCTTCATACCGGACAGCAGGGATGTGAGCTTCATGATCTGTCTTCTGCCGCGGCCTGGCGGCCGATCCAGCGACGGAGCGTTCGGTGGTTCCTCACGCCCCCGCTCGGGCTGTAGAGAGTTCCGGGTCTCGCCCGAGATCCGTGGATCTCCGGTCTGGGACGGGTCATCGGCAGATTCACGGTCGAGTGTGAGGACGCTCACGCTTCGCTTTTCCACCCCGACGGAGAATCCCGCTCGGACTGGAGCGGTGGGCCTCGCGCTCGCCTCCTGCGGTGCCCTGGGGCCGCTTCCCCGGATGGGGCGCGGCCACGAACGTGACGCCGACGTCGATCGCCGGGCCGAGGACCGATCCGCTTCCGAACGCGGGTCCCTAGCGGACGACCCGCTGCCGGAAGCGGTTGTGGCAGGCCACGCACATCGTCACCATCCCTCCGAAGTGCGCGGCGGCGGCTTCGCGGAGATCGTCGGTGGACAATGTCTCTCCACGTAGATTCGCCTCGTCGCGCGCGATGAGCACCTCGACGATCGACTTCAGGTCAGCGCTGTGCCCCCGCAAGCTGTAGGCGTACATGAGGAAGAGATTGCGGTCTCCCCTCGTATCTTCGCGGATCGCCTTCGTGAGCTCGTCCGCGTGCTCGTGAAGGAGACCGAGCTGATCGGGCATGGCGGCGTACTCCGACTTGATCAGGCCGACGAGCAGGTCCTGCAGTCCCTCGAAGTTCTCGCCCATGACCTGCTCGAGCGACCGCTCCTGGGCGACCGCCAGGCTCGGTGCGACCCACGACGCCGCAAGCATGCCGCCCAGAAGGACCGTCGAGATCCGTCCTCGCTTCATGACGCGCTCCCTGGGGGTAGGCGTTCCCGTGTCCTACCCCTCGACACGGAACGACACCATACATAGCACGGCGTACGCGCCCGAGCCCGGAACGCGAGCGGCTCTCGGAGGCGTCTGTCCGGGGGATGCGTGATGCGGCCGTCACGCCCGGCCTGAGCGCGGGACCCGGCAGCGACCGGATCGGGCGTCGCCCCGCCGGGCATTCGGGCCTAATCGCGCGACGCGCTGCGCTGTGGAGCGCCCAGGCGTTCGAGGGCGCGCGTCGCGGCGGCCCGCAGGTCGCAATCCGGGGCGGACGCGCGGGCCCGCTGGAGTGCTGCCATTGCCCCTGCGGGCAGCGCTTCCCGGCGCGCCGCTCCGACCTCCCCCAGGGCGGCAGCGGCGATGCGTCGGCTCGCGGGATCGGGATCGCCGGCGAGCGCCTCGACGAGACGCTCGAGGACGGCGGGCGGTGGCTCCATCAGCGAGGCTAATGCCGTGAGCCCCGCGCGCCGGAGTGCGAGGTCCTCGTCGCGGCTCGCCTCGAGCAGAGCCGCGGCCGACTCGGGTCGATCCGGCGCGAGCTCGCGCAGGCAGTAGGTGGCCATGCGGCGAACCACGGGCGCTTCGCACCCGCGCGCGAGGCCCAGCAGCAGCGGAAGGACCGAGTCCACGAGACGGCCGGTTTCGACCAGGATCTTCGCGGCGGCCCAGCGCACGTCGCCGTCGGGGAGGCCGAGGGCCTCGACCAGCGCCGGCAGCAGCTTTTCGCTCGGCGGCTCGAGGCGCGCGGTCGTGAACGCCGCGCCCCAGCGCCGCATCGGATCGTCGCCGTGCAGGGCCGGCCGCAACGCGGCGCCCACCTCTGGCGCGGTCCGACCGATCGTCGCCAGCGCGTCCGACGCAGCGCGGGCAACCGCCTTGTCGGGGTCGCCGAGCGCCTCGACCAGTGCCTCGATCCAGAGCACCGCCGAAGGATCCCGGGCGGCTTCCGCGCAGGCCGCGCGCCGATCGTCCGGGTCGCTGCCGGCCAGACGCTCGAGGAGGGGATGGGTCAAACGAGCCGCCAGCGGGCGCGCGGTGCGTCCTCGCCCTCGCGCGCGGCGCGGCCCTCGCTCTCGAGTTTGAGCAGGTGCGAGCAGACCGACTGCGCCGCGGCGCCGTGGAGCGACTCGGGGTAGGCCGCGTAGATGCGCTTCACGATCTCGGGGATGCGGTCGAGGCCCTCGCGCAGCGCGGCCCGGATCTGCTCCTCTCGCTCGTTGCGGTGGTCGATGTACTCGCGGATCTTCGCCGTGCCGTCGGCGATGCGCGGGCCGTGGGCCGGGTAGATCGCGGTCGGCGCCTCGCCGAGCATCCGCTCCAGCGAGCGCATGTAGTCGCGCAGGCTCCCGCCGTGCCCGGGGATGACGGTGGTGCCGACGCCCAGCACGTTGTCGCCGGAGAAGAGGGCGGCCTCCTCCTCGAGCGCGAAGCAGAGGTGGTCTTCGGCGTGGCCCGGCGTGTGAATCGCGCGCAGCGTCGCGCCCTCGGTGCGGATCACCGAGCCGTCGGCGATGGGGGTGGCCTCGAAGTCGTAGGGCCCGTCGTAGAGCTCGGAGGGCAGCTTCGAGACGCGCAGCGGGCCGAAGCGCTCGATCACCGCGGCGGCGCCGCCCTGGTGATCGGGGTGTCCATGGGTGAGAACGATCTCCTGGATCTCGCAGCCGGCCCGGGCGAGCGCCCGCTCCAGGACAGGCAGGTACTCGCGCCGTCCGTCGCCGGTGTCGAGGAGGATGCGCCGGGCCCCGGTGCCGACGAGGTACGTGTTGGTGCCCGGTCCGGTGAAGATCCCCGGGTTCTTTCCCAGGGCGACCACGACGCGCTCCGACCAGACATCCACGTCCGGGAGGGTGAGGCCGATCATCGTCGGGACCGCCACGCTCACGTTCCGGCGACCATCATCTCCGCGACGCGCAGTGACGGTGAGGCGATGCGACCGAGCCAGAGGAGGTCCGAGCCCACGGCGTCGATCGCGGTGAGCATCTCGCCGAGGTTTCCGGCGATCGTGATCTCCTCCACGGGGTACCGGATCTCTCCGTCCTCGATCCACAGGCCCGCGGCTCCGCGCGAGTAGTCGCCGGTCACGGGATTGAAGCCCATGCCGATGAGCTCCGTGACCAGGAGCCCGCGGTCGGTGTCGGCGATGAGCTCCTCGAGCGTGCGCGCCCCCGGCTGGAGCCAGAGGTTCGTGGGCGCGGCGCTCGGTGCGCTGCCCGCGCTGCGCGCGGCGCTTCCCGTCGAACGCAGCCCGAGCTTGCGCGCCGCGTAGCTGTCGAGGAGATAGGTGTCGAGACGGCCTTTCTCGACGAGCACGTTGCGGCGGGTCGGGAGGCCCTCGCCGTCGAAGGGCTTGCTGCCGAGGCCGCCGGGCCGGCGCCCGTCGTCGATCACGGTGACGAGGCTGCTGGCCACGGTCTCGTGGAGGCGTCCCGCGAGGAAGCTGGCCTCGCGGTAGACGGTGTACCCGTTCACGCAGCTGGCGAGGTGGCCGAGGAGACTGGGGGCCGTCATCGGATCGAAGATCACGGGGACCGCACAGGTGGGAATGCGACGGCCCCCGAGCCGGCGCGTGGCGCGCTCGGCCGCGCGCCGGCCCACGGCGCCGGGCTCCTCGAGGTCCGCGAGGCGGCGCGCCACCGTCAGCCAGTAATCGCGCTGCATCGATCCGTTCGCGCGGGCGATCGGCTCGGAGTAGAGCGAGTGGGAGGCCGCGTCGTACTGGCCGAGGAATCCCGCCGAGTTCCCGTAGACGATGTGGGAGAAGTCGGAGCCCACGGTGGAGCCCTCGGAGTTGGCGATGCGCGCGTCGGCCGCCCGCGCGGCGGACTCCGCGCGACGGGCGTCCTCGATGCGCGCCTCGACGGCGACGCCGCGGTCTGCGGCGTCGAAGAGCGCGAGGTCGGGTAGGTCTTCGGCGAATCCCTCCTCGGGAATCCCCGCGTCCGGGTCCTCGGCCGTCGCGCGTGCGAGCGCCACGGTCTCCTCCGCCATGCGATCCACCGCCTCGGGGGAGAGGTCGCTCGTGGAGGTGATCGCCGAGCGAAAGCCCGCGGCCCCCCCCACCAGGGCGCGAATCCCGAGCGTGTGCTCCCGCGCCTGGGTGACGAAGTCGATCTCCTCGCCGCGCACGCGGGCCTCGAGCGCCTCGCTCTCGACGAGGACGGCGTCGGCGGCGTCGGCCCCGGCCCGCTTCGCGCGCTCGAGGGCGCGTTCGATCACGTCGCCGGGGGCGAGGGGGGAGGGCGCGCTCATCCTTCGGTTCCACCCACCGTGATCCCGTCGATCCGGATGGTGGGGAGGCCCACGCCCACCGGGACGCTCTGGCCGTCCTTCCCGCAGGTACCGACGCCGCGGTCGAGGGCCAGGTCGTTGCCGATGCGCGTGACGCGCGTGAGGACGTCCGGGCCGTTGCCGATCAGGGTGGCGCCAACGAGCGGTGCGCCCACGCGACCGTCCTCGATCCGGTAGGCCTCGTTGGCGCTGAACACGAACTTGCCGCTGGTGATGTCCACCTGTCCTCCCCCGAAGGAGACGGCGTAGATCCCGTTCTTCACCGAGCGCAGCACGTCTTCGGGCGCCTCGTCGCCGGCGAGCATGAAGGTGTTCGTCATGCGGGGCATGGGCAGGTGGGCGTAGCTCTCGCGGCGCCCGTTGCCGGTCGGGTCCGCGCCCATCAGCCGCGCGTTGAGCCGGTCCTGGAGGTAGCCCCGGAGGATGCCGTTCTCGATCAGCACCGTCCTCTGGGTCGGCGTGCCCTCGTCGTCCACGTTGAGGGAACCGCGCCGCTCCGCCAGGGTGCCGTCGTCGATCACGGTCACGCCCTCCGTGGCCACGCGCTGACCGAGCCGGTCCGAGAAGGCCGAGGTCTGCTTGCGGTTGAAGTCGCCTTCCAGGCCGTGCCCCACGGCCTCGTGGAGCAGGATGCCGGGCCAGCCCGGGCCGAGAACGACGTCCATGGTGCCGGCAGGGCAGGGCTCGGCGGCGAGGTTGAGGGTCGCGATCCGCACCGCTTCGCGCGCGGCGTGCTGCCACTCCTCGGCCTCGAGCAGCCGTTCGAGATCGAAGCGACCGCCCGTACCGCAGTAGCCGATCTCGCGTCGGCCGGCGGGGTCCGCCGCGATCACCTGGACGTTGACCCGCACCAGCGGTCGGACGTCGCCGACCAGGGTGCCGTCGCTCCCGGCCACGAGCACGGTTCGGTGCTGGGACACGACGCTCGCCATCACCTGCTTGACGCGAGGGTCGAGGCCGCGGGCGTAGCGGTCGATCGCGTCCAGCAGCGCCACCTTGCGGCCCACGGGGACGTCGGTGGGCGCCCGGCTCACGGGGTAGAGGTCCCGGCGCGGCGTGCTGGCGCTCATCGGCACCGGGCTCGGAGTCCCGGCCGCCTGCGAGATCGCCCGCGCCGTCGACGCGGCGAGCCGCATGCTCTCGACGGTGACTTCGTCCGAGTGGGCGTAGCCCTGGCGTTCGCCCGCCTGGGCGCGCACGCCGACGCCCTGCTCCACGTGGCGATCACCGCTCTTGACGATCCCCTCTTCGAGCGAGACGGAGTCCTGCGTGGCGTGCTCGAAGAACAGATCCGCGTAGTCGATCCGGCGCTCGAGCGCGGTGTCGAGCGCGCTGCTGAGGCTGCGGTCGTCGAGGCCGAAACGGCTGCGGAAGAACCGGAGAGCGTCGTCTTCGCGGCCAGGTGCCGGCGCGTCGTTCACGGGGACCCCCGGTTCAGGGCTTCCACCCGGTTCGGAAGCTCGGCGAGGGTAGCAAGGGCCCGTGCGTCGATCGCCCGCAGTCCGGCAGCGCGCGCGCCTTCGAGGTCGTGTTCGCGGTCGTCGCCGACGTAGACGGTCTCGGCGGCGCCCCTCCCGAGACGCTCGAGGGCGACGCGGAAGATACGGGCATCCGGCTTCGCCGCCCCGACCGAGGCCGGCAGCACAACGACATCGAAAAACCCATCCAAATCGAGACCTTCGAGAATTTGATGCAGGCGCTGGTCGAAGTTCGAGACGACCCCGGTGGCGAGCCCTCGGGCGCGCAGGGCCGCGAGCGCCGTACGGCTTCCGGTGCTACGGCGCCAGGCCTCGGGCCTCGTGAAGGTTCGATACAGGCTCTCGAAGTACGCGTCGAAGTCCGGGAAGCGCGCCGTGCCGTCGGTGGCGAGGAAGGTCCCGCGCACGATCTCCCGCCACCAGCGTCGCTCCGCCTGCGCGATCTCCTTCGGCGGCGTCCCGGGGAACACCATGGGCGGCGCTTGCCGATGGATCCGCGCGAAGGCGTCGGTGATGCGCCAGGCGGGGAGGTCGACGCCGTGCGTTCGGGCGAGGCGCGCGTAGGTCTCTCCGACCGGTTCCCGCAGCTCGATCAGCGTTCCCACCGCGTCGAAGAGCACCGCGGAGATCTCGACGGTCGCGACCAGGGTGTTCTCCGCCGATCGCTAGGCGGTCACCCGCGCCGACGCGATGAACGTCGCGGGGAGGTCGCGATCCGAGGAGAGGCCCGCGTGCTCGTCGCGACGAACTTCGACGAGCCCGGCCTCGTGGAACCACGACTCGATCTCCTCGGCCGCGAAGCCGAGCCACGTGACCCCCAGATCGTGGCGCATCCACTCGTGCTCGTGGCGCACGAAGTCGACGACGACGACCGTGCCGCCGGGTTTCACGGCCCGTGCCATCTCGCGGATCGCCTCGCCCGGAGACGGCAGGTAGTGGAGCACCATGTGCGCGAAAGCGGCGTCGACTTCGTCGTCCGCCAGGGGCAGAGCGCCGGCCTCTCCCTGCCTCAGCTCGATTCGCGTGAGCTCCTCCCGCTCCATCTTGACTCGGGCGGCGTCGAGCATCCGCGACGAGCTGTCGATGGCGACGACGCGCAGCCCGAGTCGGGCGAGCTCCATCGCCAGGATTCCGGTGCCGGTTCCGATGTCGGCGACGGTCCGGTTCGGATCGACCAGCCGCGCGATCGCGTGGGCGCGCAGGGCGTCATCGTTGAAGACCCTGCGCACGGCGTCCCACTCGGCGCCGACGGACTCGAAGAAGCTGCGGGTGCGCGCCGCCCGCGCGTCGAGCACGCGGCGGAGCGCGGCGGCGTCGCACTCCGTCGCAGGCGTGTCGCGCAGGGTTCGCTCGACCACTTCCCAGGCGTCGCGCCAGGGGCCTGCGGCCGGCGCCGCGAAGCGGTAGAAGACGTAGGTCCCGTCCCGGCGGTCCCGGAGCAGGCCCGCCTCCCGCAGGATGGCCAGGTGACGCGAGACGCGGGATTGCGCCATGGCCAGCACGTCCATCAGCTCCTGGACCGCCAGCTCCTCGCGTTCGAGCAGCAGCAGGATCCGCGTCCGCGTGGGATCCGCGAAGGTCTTGAAGACCTTCTGGAGCGTGTCGGGGCTCGAACGGGCCGGGGTCATCGCACGACCGGATTCGAGAGCGTGCCGCCGACGCTGATCCGTGCGTTGCCCTCCCGGGAGACGCGCAGGCCCGCGGATTCGAGCAGTGGGCGGACGCCCGGCTGCGCGCGCAGGGTGACGCTGAGCGCGAGCGGGGCGTTCGCGGGCACGGGCGCGTGGCGCACGCTTCCGGTCACTTCGGCGCTCACGAGGGGTCCCTCGAGATTGAAGGACTGGACCGTCGCGAACGCGTCACCCCCGAACTCGATCTCGCCGCTGAGCCGCTCGTAGGGCAGGGGCACGGGGAAGGCCGGCAGCGCGACGCTTCCAGCGTGCGCCTCGAAGCTCAGGTGTCCCTCGGGACCCGCATCGCCAAGCCGGAGGTCGACGACGGCGTCGGCAACGCCCTCGATCGCCGCGCCGGACGCGAAGGAGTCGATCGGGAGCTGCGCGAGATCGACCCGGCGCAGCTCGCCGTTCCAGGCCCCGGACTCGTTCAGGGTGACGATGCCGTCCGCCTCCCCGATGGGCCCCCCCAGCTGCACGCGGATGGCCGGCGCCCCCTGCAGCCACGAGAGCGACCACGCCGGACGCAGGCGCGCAGCGTCGAGCGCCAGAACCTCGCCGTCGGGCCAACGAAGCCGGAGGCCGCTCGCCCGCAGGCCGGGCCCGGCGAGCCCCAGGCTCGGCTCCAGCGTTCCGATCGCGAGGGCGACCCCGGTCTCGCGCCGCACCGCGGCCTCGATGCAATCGCCGAGCCGGTCGTAGGGAAAGCCCACGACGATGAACCCGGCGACCAGCGCGGCCCCGGCCAGCGCGATCCCCGTCGTCTTCAGCGGGCGCGACAAGACGGTGCCCTCCGCGCCCCCGACACGCTACAGGGGCTCGAACGACGAGACCGTGAAGCTCACGTCCAGGAGCTCGGGCCGGTCCGGTCGCGTTCGGATGCGCAGGCTCTTGACGGAGAGCATCTGCCGTGCCGACTCGATCTGGTGCAGGTAGCTCACCGTTTGCGCCAGGGTCACGCCGCCGAGCCCGACCTCGACCTTGGTCTCGCGATACCGCTCGTGCGCGGGCGAGGCCTGGGGCTCCATGGATTCGACCTTCACCGACGCCTGCCGCGCCAGCGTTTCGAGCGTCGTCCGCAGGTTACCCCGCGGCCCGCTGCGAATCCGTTCCTCGACGGTGTTCAGGCGCTGGTCGACGTCGTCGAACTCGCCGCGCATCCGCTTCACGACAGAAGCT
>JAOTUO010000062.1 GCA_029863845.1 Myxococcales bacterium | reverse complement strand
TGCGCGCGCCTTCGTTCACATTCGCGACGTGGGCGAGGCGATCGCCACGGTCCTCGACGTGCCCGTGAAGACGGTGCGGGGGCAGGTCTTCAACGTGGGCTCCGATGCGGGCAACCACACCAAGGACGAGATCGTACGACTCGTGCAGAAGCACGTGCGCAACGTGGACGTCGAGTACAAGGATCTGACCTTCGGCGGCGACATGCGCGACATTCGCGTGTCGTTCGACAAGATCCGGCGCGTGCTCGGATTCGAGCCGAAGATGGACGTCGAGGCCGGTATCTGCGAAGTCCGCGACGCGATCGAGAACGATCTGGTGGCGCGGCCCACGGACCGCCGCTACCGCAACGCGGAGTTCATCGTCCAGTGAGCCGCGCGGCATGCGCGGCGGCGCCGACCGGGGGCGAGGCGTTCTGGCGCACGCGGCGGGTCGCGGTCACCGGCGGAGCGGGCTTTCTCGGCTCCTTCGTGGTCGAGAAGCTGTGCGAGAGCGGCGCCGCCGAGGTGATCGTTCCCCGCAGCTGCCACTACGACCTGCGGGCGGGGGAGGACATCCGGCGCATGCTCGCCGATGTCCGGCCCGATGTGGTGATCCACCTCGCGGCGCGCGTGGGCGGGATCGGCGCGAATCGCGCCCATCCCGCCGAGTTCTTCTACGACAACCTGATGATGGGCGTCCAGCTCTTCCACGAGTGCTGGAGCGCGGGCGTCGAGAAGTTCACGAGCGTGGGTACCGTCTGCTCCTATCCGAAGTTCGCGCGCATCCCCTTCGTGGAGGAGGACCTCTGGGGCGGCTACCCGGAGGAGACCAACGCGCCCTACGGTCTCGCCAAGAAGATGCTGCTGGTGCAGGCGCAGGCCTACCGCGACCAGTACGGCACCCGTTCGGTCTACCTGCTGCCGGTGAACCTCTACGGCCCCCGTGACGACTTCGACCCGAAGAGCTCGCACGTGATTCCGGCCCTGATCCGCAAGTGCCTCGAGGCGCAGGAGCGCGGGGAGGCGCAGATCGTCGTCTGGGGCACGGGGAATGCCACGCGCGAGTTCCTCTACGTGGAGGACGCCGCCGAGGGGATCGTTCTCGCGACGGAACGGCACGACGACTGCGATCCCGTGAACCTGGGCTCCGGGATGGAGATCCGCATCCGGGACCTGGTGCGGATGATCGCGAAGGCGACGGGCTTCGCGGGCGAGATCGTCTGGGACGGCTCGCAGCCCGACGGTCAACCGCGTCGCTGCCTCGACACCTCGCGGGCGAAGAAGCTCTTCGGCTTCGAAGCGAGAACCGGCTTCGAGGAAGGGCTGGAACGCATGGTCCGCTGGTACCGCGAGCACCGCTGACCGTCCCCGAGCTCAGGCGCCGCGCAGGAGGCGCCGGATCGGCTCGAGGCGGAGCCCGAGCAGCGCCCGCACCAGGATCTGCCAGGAGCGGGGGTGCGCCGGATCGGCGCGGAAGGCCGCCCAGGCGTAGCGGCGGGCCGTCCGCAGGTGGCGGCCCTCGGTCGCCTCGCGCGCCCAGCGGCGCCAGCACTCCACCGTCGGCGTCCGCTCGGAAACCGCGGGCACGGGACGGGACGGGGAGGCGGCGAGTCCGCGCCGGCGGCGGGCCTCGCGCAGCACGGCGTCGAGGGTGCGCCGCTGCTCGCCCGCGCGCAGGTTGCTGACGCGCGTCACGTGCTGCCGCGAGAGCAGCAGGATCTCGGGGAGGTTCGCCAGGCGACCGCGTTCGGCCAGCCGCAGGTACAGGTCGACGTCCTCGGCCGGCTCGGTCTCGGGGCGGTAGCCGCCCGCGGCGAGGAGGTCCGCCCGGCGGAACATGGCCGCCGAATGATAGAGGGCGTTGCCCTGGCCGGAGAGGAGGACGGCCTCGATCTCTGCGTGTGTGAGCGGGCGCTGCCGCTCCCGGATGGGGCGGCCTTCGGGATCGACGAGCAGCGCCCCGGCGCCGACGGCGCTGCACTCGGGATGGCGGCGCAGGTAGTCGACCTGCAGGGCGAAGCGCTCGGGGCGGGAGGCGTCGTCGGCGTCCTGGCGCGCGACGAGATCGCCCCGCGCCGCGGCCAGACCCTCGCTCAGGCGCACCGTGAGCCCCGCGTGACGCTCGCGGACGATCCGTACGCGGGGGTCGCCGGCGCAGACCTCCTCCGCAACCTCGAGCGAGCGGTCCTCGGAGCCGTCGTCGAGGACCAGCAGCTCGAAGTCGCCGAAGCTCTGTTCGAGGAGGCTGGCGACGGCTTCGGCGATGAATGGCTCGGCGTTGTAGACGGGCATGAGCACGCTCACCAGCGGAGCCGAGCGGGTTTCGGCGTCTGCCGGCATCTACACCCCCGCGTCGATTCCCGCGAGGCGCAGCAGGTTGCGCGCCGCGGTCTCGGGCTGCATCAGGTCGGCGAGTGGACCTTCCCAGCGGAAGCCGCGCCGTGCAGGCGACTCGCCGCGCCAGACGCGCAGCATCGCTGCCGCCAGCGCCTCGGCGTCGCCGATGGGCACCAGCTCGCCCGTGCGGCCAGGCTCGACCAGCTCGTCGATGCTGGCTCCGGCGGATCCGATCACCGGCACGCCGAGCAGCAGGCACTCGATCACCGTGTTCGGAAGATTGTCGATGCTCGACGGCAGCACCGCCGCCTCCGCCGCCTGCACCACCGCGTAGAGCTCCGGCCGGGTAAGCTCGCCGAGCCAGACGACGCGCGAGCGGCGCTCGCCCCAGGTCGCCCGCCACGTCTCGAGTCGGCCGCTGCGATCCGCGCCGGCCCAGACCATCGCAAAATCCGGGGCCGCCTCCCAGACCTTCGGGAGAGCGCGCGCGAGGACCGGCGTGCCCTTGGCGGCGGAGAGCTGTCCGAAGTGGACGAGGTAGCGCTCGGGCAGCGGGCGCGCGCCGTCGAGCCGCGGCTTCGTCTCGATCGTGGCCGGCGGCCGCAGCACCTGCACGTCGAGGCCGTAACGGCGCGCGAGCCCTGACGCCACGAAGCGGCTCGGCGCGTAGGCGACGTCGGCGCGGCGTACGCCGGCGCGCTCGAGCCGCGCCTCCCAACGGCGTCGCGGCGGAGCGTCCGCGTTCGCCTCGGCCCAGGCCAGCCCGTCGGCACTGCAGCGCACGAGGTGAGGACGGTCCGGAAGGGAGGCGATGAAGATTCCCGACGCCCGGTGGTCCGCGCTCTGAACGAAGTCGAATCGGCGTTGCGCATCGCGGCGCGCCAGAGCGCGCGCCAGACGGAAGGCGTCGGCGAGGGCGAAGACCGGAGGCTGGAGACCGTGGAGCCCGAGGCGCCAGCCGAGTCCGAGCCAGGCGCGCGCCAGGCGTCCGGCGTCGCTGCGTCGCACGCGGTGGATGCGCACGCCGTCGAAGTCGATGGAGCCCGAGGCCGTGGGGCTCAGCGTGAAGACCTCGGGTTCGTGGCCCAGCTCGAGCAGCGCCCGCGTCATTCGGTGCAGGTAGCTGCCGAGGCCCCCACCGGTCGCGTACTCGCTGGCGAACTCGGGGGTCACGAATGCGATGCGCAGCGGGATCCGTCCCCGGGCGAGCGCTCGCCGCGGTCGCTCCGGGCTGCGCTCCCCGCTCGCGGCCGAAGCCGGCGTCGGCACCGGGTCCGCTGCGCGTCCCAGGGCGGTCTCGAAGAGCTCCGCAAAGCGTTCCGCCAGGCGATCCCAGGAGCGCTCCGAGGCGACGAACTCGGCGTTGAAGGCGCCGGCGCGGCGGACGGCGTCGAGGTTTGCGGCGCACCACGTGAAGGCGTCTCGGAAGGCCGCTGCGGAGCGATCGACCACGAGCCCGTTCACGCCCGAGCGCACGAGCTCCGGCACGATGCCGACGTCCGTCGCCACGGGGAAGGCGCCCGAGGCCATGCCCTCCATCAGCGGGAGCGGCTGGCTCTCGGCCTCGGAGGCGACGGCGATCACGTCCACGCGATTGTAGAGTCGGGCAACCTCGCGGCGGCTGCGGCACCCATCGGTCGTCTCGAGTGCGAAGCGCCCCGCGCACGCCGGGACCAGGATGTCCGCGAGTCCCTTGCAGGCGTCGTTTGGATTGCCGACCCAGCCGATGCGCAGCGGTCCCTGGCGTCGCCGGGTCGGCCGGAAGATCCCGGTTTCCACGCCGTTGGGGCAGTGCAGCACGCGGTCGCGCAGGGGGCTCAGCTCTTCGTAGAGCCGCCGGCACGGCGTGGTCACGAAGCCGCAGTCCGAAAGGTGTCGGTCGACGAGCTGCTGCGCCGAAATCCGGCCCCACCGCTCTTCGAGGGCCCAGCGGTAGCTCGCGACCTCCTTCACGACCTGCCGCGGCTCGAAGCCGAAACGCCGGTACCAGGTCTCGCCCCAGAAGAAGACGTAG
Organism: Myxococcales bacterium; assembly: GCA_029863845.1. GTDB lineage: Bacteria > Myxococcota_A > UBA9160 > UBA9160 > SMWR01 > JACZXC01. The sequence goes on along the minus strand of JAOTUO010000062.1, from coordinate 11,736 downwards.
AGCAGGTCGGTGCGGCCGGGGTCGAGCTGCGGCCGCCGCCAGACGTAGCGGATGGCGAGGTCGTAGCGATCCGACAGCCGCGCCGCGAGCGAGCGCGCGACGAAGTCGAAGGCCCAGCGCGGCCGATCGGCGAGCAGCACGATGCGCGGCCTGCCCGCGCTCACGGTCTGACGTCCACGAACAGGGGTGAGCGATGCCAGGCGCTCGTCCCGCCGCGCAGGCATGCGAGAGCGCCGCGGCCGAACGCGCGGGGGGAGAGGCGGCATCCGATGAGTCCGATCCGGGCCGCCGCCGCCGGCCAGCGCCGTCCGCTGGCGATCGCCAGGGCCGCCAGCCGCGTCGCGGCATCGGCGCGCACCAGCCGTCGGTCGCTCTGCGTCATCTCGGGCTTCGCCACGAAGGCGCGGCACAGGCGGTCGAGGAGGCCGCCCGCGGCCACGGCATCGGCGGGCGTCTCGGGCGCGACCGCGTCGCGCAGAATCGCCGCGTGGGCGAGGGAGACCTCCTCGCCCAAGAAGTCGGCGATCCAACGAGACTGCGCCCGCCTGGCGTTTCGCTGCTGCGTCTCGCGATGAATGCCCGAGGCGTTGTCATCGTGCAGCCGCACGCGGTAGAGCACGCGCGGCAGGTTGTCGAAGCGGAATCGCCTCGCGGCGCGCAACCACAGCTCGTAATCCTCGGCGTGGACGAAGGCCGGGTCGTAGCCGCCGAGCGCATCGAAGACCTCCCGCCGCAGCATCGACGCCGCGTGGCAGAAGAAGCTTCCGAAGTGCAGGCTCCAGCGCACGAGCGCCGGGCCTACCGGCCGGTGCAGTCCGTAGTCGGTGGACACCCCCCGGTTCTGCTCGTCGATCGTCTCGTAGGCGACGCTGACGCCGCTGACCTCCGGATGGGTATCCAGGTAGGCGACCTGCTCCGCGAGACGGGTGGGGAGGCTCACGTCGTCGGCGTCCATGCGGGCGATGTAGCGGCCCGTCGCGCGTCGGACGGCGGCGTTGAGCGTAGCCACGAGACCGAGGTTGTGTTCGTTGCGTTCCAGGCGCAGACGCGCGTCTTCATGGCTGCGCAGCACGGCGACGCTGTCGTCGCTGGATCCGTCGTCCACGACGAGAAGCTCGAAGTCGGCGAAGGTCTGTGCGAGGATGCTCTCGGTGGCCTCACGCAGGTGCGCGGCCGCGTTGTACACGGGCATGATCACGGTCACCGTCGGCATGCTCATTTCCGCTACAGCGACACCTTTTCGAGAAAGCACCGAGTCAGCTCCTCCGGGGTCGCGGCTTCGGGAATCCTCAGGATGTGGCTGGCCGGAGCCGCGGTGGCGGCTTCCAGGATCCGAGCCATCTCGATGAAGTACGCCGGCAGGTCTGCGATCTCCACGGCGCCCAGCTGCCAGAACGCGCGCATATGATCGACCCATTCGTGGTGCATGATGCTGAACAGGCGCCGGACCAGCGCCTTCCCGTCCAGCGGCTCGAAGCGGAACGCAGCGCCGGCGTAGCGTTCCAGGAACACCGTCTCGCGAAGCGGCCCCTCGGCGGCGACGGCGGAGGGGCCGAACAGCGACGAAACTGGGACCGCCTCGATCTCCGCCGGCGGGCGAAACCTCGCCACGACGTTCTCCAGCACGCCGGCCATCGACAGGAGCTTGAGGGTCACGCCCATGAAGGGCGCGTTGCGGTACGCGAAGCGCAGCGCGCGCCGTACTCCCGGAGAAACGCGCCGAGGTCTCCGGGCCGCGGACGCGAACGCGTCGGGAAGCGTCTCTCGATGGTATTCCTTGAGGACGAAGGCGCGGGGGACGGAGAGCACCCGGCCCCGATCCGACAGCGCGACGACGTCGTCGCCGAGCAGTTGACAGCGGCAGTCGCGCACGAGTCTCGCGATCAGGGCCGTCTTGCCGACGCCGCCGGCGCCCGGCAGGAGGATGACGCGTCCGCTGGGATCCGAGATCGCTCCGGCGTGCACCAGGGAGAGCCCCTGCGCATGCAGCAGGAGCTGCAGGGCAACCATCAGGAAGCCCGAGCCGCCGTGCAGAAACAGCGAGTAGCCCCAGGCTTCCACGCGGAGGGCCACGCGCTGGGGAGGCATGTCGAGGAGACTGCCGGTGACGGCCTGCGAGAGATGGAAGCGGGTGGCCGCATCGGCGTCGACGTCGGCCACGCGCTCGTACGGGAACACCTCGATCCGCCAGGGCGCGGTCGCCTCACCCTCGTCGCGGAAATGCGCGATCTGGAAATCGATGGACCGCTGGAGCGAGGCGGAGACACCGTCGTCGACCAGCACGTCGACCAGGCCGTGAAAGCGATAGACGCGGAACGCCATGTCGTCAGTCGTCCATGCGGTTGGCGGCGCGGTCGCGCTCATCGTTCGAACACGAAGTTGTAATCGGGAAGCTCGCCGCGGGTGTCTCCGACTTCCACCAGGCCCCCGTCGTCGTCGACGCTGAAGGCGGTGTATCCGTATCGCTTCAGCTCGCGGAACACGTCGGCCGGCTCGTGTCCGAACAGGGCCGTGGAGCTCCCCTGCACCTCCAGCAGGAGAGTCGGGCCGAAGCGGCTCAGAGCGCGCTTCGCCCCCTGCAGCAGGCCCAGTTCGGCGCCTTCGATGTCGGCCTTGACGAAGTCGAGCCGCTCGAGTCCGTGCGTGGCCACGTAATCGTCCAGCGTCTGGGTCTCCACCGACAGCGAGCGATAGCTGCGATCGAACGGGTGCAGGGCGAAGGAGCCCGATACGCCGATGTCGGGGATGTACAGCGTCTTGTGGGCCGGGGACCCGTCCAAAGCGACCGCGTTGGCGACGACGTTCGCGCAGTCGTTGAGCTCGAGGTTTCGTCGCAGGAGATCGTAGGTGTCGGGGACGGGCTCGAAGGCGTGGACGTGGCCCGCGGTGCCGCACAGCCGGCTCAGGAGCACGCTGTACCAGCCGAAGCTCGCCCCGACGTCGATGCAGACGCTGCCCGCTGTGATGGAGCGCCGCACGAACGCGGTCTCCTTCGGCTCGAAGGTCCCGGTGATGGGCACCGTGTACATCCGCGCCGCCGGCTGCAGCGGATTCCAGTGGTAGCGCCGGCCATCGTTCAAGGTGACGACCGCGGCACCGTCGGCGAAGCGGACCTCTCGCAGCTCCGGGGTCCGGGTCAGGTCACGGAAGTGCTCGTAGCCCTCGTCGATGCGGCGGTTGGTGCGCTCCGCCGGGCGTTCCGGGGGCGCTCGGCGCAGGCTCCGCGCCAGGCGCCCCGCCGCAGCGCGGAGGGAGATGGTGGTGCCGTGCAGGAGTTTCGTCCGCAGGGTCACGCCGTACCCCGCTGGGTGCGGAGCGTAGACTCGACGTTCACGCCGAGGCGCACGAGCAGCTCCCGCGCGCGATGGACGTACGTGTGCCGCTCCATCACGGCCTTGAATCCCCGCTCTCGCCAGCGTTCGCGCGCGGGCTCGTTGCGGAGCAGCTCGCGAACCCGATCGCGGAAATCGTCGGGATCCTCGGAGATCGGAAGCTCGTCCGCGGAGAAGAAGTCGCGATACGCCGGCACGGCGTCGACGACGGTGACGCCCCCGCAGCCGAGGATCTTGAAGACGCGCTCGTTGATCTGGCCGTGGAGCAGCGCGACCGACGGCTCGTTGATGGTGGGGGACAGCCGGGCCTGCCGGTACAGGGACGGCTCGTGTTCGGGCGCCAGGCGACCCCGATAGCCCCGGTACGGCCATTCGCTGTAGCCGTAGATCACGAGGTCCTCTTCGAGCGGTCGCAGGTACGCGTCGATCTGGCGGCCCTTTGATGGCCAGTAGCCGCCGACGAAACCCAGCTCCACCCCTTCGAACACCCGGCGGTGGGGCGCATCGGGCGTGTAGAGCGTCGTGTCGCAGGCGAAGGGCATCGAGACGGCCGGCACGCCGTTTCGGTTCCACTCCTCGAAGAATCCCAGCCCGCGGGGAGCCGTCCCCGTGAAGACGAAGCGCGGCTCGATCTCGAGGATGCGCTGGCGGTGTTCGAGCGGCCAATCCCAGATGCGCGCGTCGAGATCGTGCGAGGCGAAGAAGCGATCGCTGTCCCGGAACCAGGGCGTCGCCCAGACGCAGGAAGGGTGGCGTCGCAGCGTGCGCAGGGTTTCGGGGCGGACCCACGGGTGGTGGATGTCGTGTCCGTTGACCAGGCAGAAGGGGCGGGGAAGCGCCGGCACCGCGGCCGCGGCGTCGGCGATGTCGACGATGAGGTACGGAATTCCCAGCATCTCGAAGGCCCGGCAGTATCCGAGGAGGATCAGGACCATGGCCTTCGGCACCTGCTGGTCGAAGCCGGGGCCTACCACGACGACGAAGGTGGCGGAGCCGTTCTGGGGAGAGAGGCGCCCGGTCGGCTGCGTGATGTTCGCTCTCGGTTCGCCTCCGGGCCCGCTCTGACGGGGACGCAGCGATGCCAGCAGCCTGCGGATCGACGGGCGCATCACGACTCCGCGCCGTGCGCACGGACGCGCCACTCTGCGTCGGCGAAGACGAGGCCCGCGCGTCGCAGCAGGCTGCGCTGGCACAGCTTGCCGTCCTGCACGATCGTGAAGCACAGCTTCTGCAGCTCTCTCTGCGTGTGAAGCGCGACGTCCGTGAGTGCGAGGCGAACCAGGTATCTCCCCGGATACAGACGGAGCGGCGGGAGCGTCACCTGGATCTCGTGCTCGCCGGTCTTGCCGGGCACCTCGAACGCTGCGTCTTCGCTGGGGAAGTGGGCGACGGGATTGCCGTCGAACTCCTTGAGCTGGATGCTCATCGTGTAGTGCGACGCCTCTGCGATCCGCAGGAGCATCCGGATCCCGATGGACCCCGACATGGAGAAGCGCCCGGATTCCAGACCCCGTTCGTCGCGAAGCGAGGCCTCCTGGATCCACGCGCGGGCGTCGATCGCCTCATCACATGCGTAGGAAGAGCCGGCGGATTCTTCGATCTCGCCGAGGTAGGCGCCGACCACGTCAGTCGGCTCGCCCTCCGCGGCGATCCGACCGTCCCTCAGCAGCAGGGCCCGCGAGCAGAGTCCCTCGACGGCTGCCAGGTTGTGACTCACGAAGAGCACCGTACGGCCGTCGCCGGTCACCGTCCTCATCCGACCCAGGCATCGCTGTTGGAACTCGGTGTCTCCGACGGCGAGGACCTCGTCGACGATGAGGATCTCGGGCTCGAGGTGCGCCGCCACGGCGAAGGCCAGTCGCACCCGCATTCCCGACGAGAAGCGCTTCACCGGTGTGTCGATGAACTTCTCGACGCCGGAGAACTCGACGATCTCGTCGAAGCGCGCGCGGATCTCGGACCGCCTCATCCCGAGGATCGCGCCGTTGAGGAAGACGTTTTCGCGGCCGGTGAGCTCCGGGTGGAAGCCGGTGCCGACCTCGAGAAGGCTGCTCACGCGCCCGCGGATCTCGGCGCGCCCTTCGGTGGGCTCTGTGATGCGGGAGAGGATCTTCAGCAGCGTGCTCTTGCCGGCGCCGTTGCGTCCGATGATCCCCAGGGCCTCGCCCGGCGCCACCTCGAAGCTCAGGTCCCGCAGCGCCCAGAACGCGCGTTCCGACGGGTTGCTCGCGGCGGCGAGGCGATCGCGCACGACACGCAGGGGCCACTCCGCGGCCCGCAGCAGCCCCCGCCGGAGCGAACGTCGCGACACGGGCGTTCCGATCCGGAAGCGCTTGCCGAGGCCCTCGACGCGAATGGCGGTCTCGTTCATCTCCGTCACACCAGGTCCGCGAAGCTGCGCTCCATGCGCCGGAAGAAGAAAGCGCCGCCGACGAGCAGCGCGGCGACCACGACCACCGAGGTCACGAGTGCCTCCCACGGCGGGCTCGCGCCGCCGAGCAGCGCCCAGCGGAAGCCCTCCACGACGCCGGCCATGGGGTTGAGTCCGTAGACGAAGCGCAGCCACCCCGGTTGGCCCGAGAGCACGCTCTCGGCCGTGTAGACGACGGGCGTTGCAAACATCCACGTCTGGGCGAGGAAGGGCAGAGCGTGGCGTACGTCGCGATAGAGCGCATTCAGCGCCGACAGCCACAGCGAGACCGAGAGCGCCGTGGCGACGGCCAGCAGCGCGAGCAGCGGGAGTGCCAGCGCGCCCGGGCCGGGCGTGATGCCGAACCAGAGCATCATGCCGAGCAGCACGGCGAAGGCCAGGACGAAGTCCACGAGCGCCGCGAGGATCGGCGCGAGGGGGGCGACCAGGCGCGGAAAGTAGACCTTGGTGATCAGGTGCTGGTTGGCGACCAGGCTGTCGCCCGAGGCGGTGAGCGCCGCCGCGAAGAGCTGCCACGGAACGAGCGCGCAGTACGTGGAGACGGCGTAGGGCACGCCCTCCACCGTGGGCATGCCGTCGCGCCCCAGCAGCAGGGCGAAGAGCAGGCTGAACACGACCATCGTGACCAGCGGCTGGAGCACCGCCCAGGCGATGCCGAGGAGCGACTGCTTGTAGCGGACCTTGAGATCGCGCAGCGCCAGGAACCCGATCAGCTCGCGATAGCGCCAGAGCTCGGGCAGGTCGATCGGCACCCAGCCCCGATGGGGCTGGATCACGACCGTCCGGCCCGGACCCTCGTGCGCGGCCACGGGCAACGAGTCCGGCGAGACGGCTGTCATTGCTAGCTCTTTCGTCGCGTGTGCCCTCCACCTTGAAGGCCGCCGCTCGATCCCGGGGCCGACGCGGCGGGTTCCGGGATTCCGTTGCGTTTCGGGGGACTTGGCCACCGGGCTGCCGTCTCAAGCCGGCCCCGTCCCCGACCGATGCAGGAGCCGGAGCGCTGCCGGGGGGAACCACGCGACATGGCAAAGGGGGATCCGAGGGCCATCCGCCGCCTTCACGTCGCCGCGGACGGCGTCCTCGTCTCCCTGGGCTGGGTGGGTGCCTGGTGGCTGCGCCACGCCCTCGACGGTGCGCTCGGAACGCCCATCAATCCCTTCGACGCCTACGGGAGGGCGCTCCCGCTGATCGTGCTGCCCTGGCTCTCGTGCTGCTGGCTGTTCGGCATCTACCGCACCGCGCGCATGCGGACGGCGGCCGACGAGATCCGGGCGCTCTTCGGCGGCGTCGCGCTCGGCCTGCTCGTGGTGAGCTCGATCAGCTTCTTCTTCCGGGAGTTCGAATTCGGACGTTTCGTGGTCCTGGCGAGCGCCGGGATCAATCTCGGTCTCCAGGGCGCGAGCCGGTTCGCGTTCCACCGCATCGAGCAACGGCTGCGGCGGTCCGGCGAGCACGACGTGTCGGTTCTCATCGTGGGGACGGGGGTGACGGCGATCCGGCTGCTCCAGAAGCTCCAGGACCACCCGGAGATCGGCTACCGCGTCGCGGGCTTCCTGGACGACCGCGACGACCCCGACGCCAAGGACGTGGCGGGTCGGCCCGTCCTCGGACGCATCGACGACGCGCGCGCCGTCGCGATCGAGCACGGGGTGCAGGAGATCTTCGTGGCGGCGCCGGCACTGAGCCACGCGCGCATGCTGTCGCTCGTTCTCGAGTGCGAAGACCTCGGACTCACGTTCCGCGTGGTCACGAACCTGTTCGAGGTGCTGACCGCCGGCACCCGGATCGATCTCGTCGACGACCTCCCCCTCGTGCGCCTCGGTCGCGAGACGGTGCACCCGCTGTACGCCCCGCTCCAGCGGGCCGTGGACCTCTGCGGCGCGGTCGTCGGACTGCTGCTCGCCGCTCCGCTGATGCTCTGGTGCGCCGCGCGCATCCGCGCCACCAGCCCGGGGCGGGCGATCTTTGCCCACGAGCGCGTCGGCCGGAACGGACGCGTCTTCACGCTGTACAAGTTCCGGACCATGCGCTGCGACGCCGAACCCAGCGCCGTGGCGCCGCGGGCGGTGTCGGACCCCCGCGTCACGGAGTACGGGAAGTGGCTGCGCGCCACCAGCATCGACGAGCTTCCGCAGCTCTTCAACGTGCTGCGGGGAGAGATGTCGCTGGTCGGGCCGCGTCCCGAGATGCCCTTCATCGTCGACGGCTACGACGAATGGCAGCGGCGTCGGCTCCTCGTGAAGCCGGGCATCACCGGACTGTGGCAGATCCTCGGACGCAAGGACCTGCCCATGCACGAGAATCTCCAGTACGACTTCTACTACATCCGCAATCGCTCCCTGGTGCTCGACGTGTCGATCCTGCTGCGCACGATCGGCGCCGTGCTCTCGCGGAGGGGCGCCTTCTGAGCACCGAAGCTCCGGATGTCTCGGTCTGCATCGCTACCTGTCGCCGCCCGCAGGGGCTGGCGCGACTGCTGGAGAGCCTCGCGCGCCAGGACCTGCCCCGGGGCGTCGCCGTCGAGGTGCTCGTGGTCGACAACGATCCGGAGGCTTCGGCGACCGAGGTCGTGCGGCCCTGGCAGGAGGGTCCGCACGCACTGCAACTGCTCCGGGAGCCGCGGCCGAACGTCGCGCACGTGCGCAACCGGGCCGTCGCGGCGGCGCGCGGCGCCTGGCTCGCCTTCATCGACGACGACGAGGTCGCCGACGCGGGCTGGCTCGCGGCCTACTGGGGGCGGAGCCGGCGCGAGGTGCACGACGGCTGGTTCGGCCCGGTGCTGCCGAGGCTCGAACGCAACGTGACGCCCTGGCTCGATCTCGAGCGCTTCTACGCGCGACCCCGCCACGCCAGCGGGACGCCGATCGCCGCGGCCGACGCCCGCACGGGCAACGCCTTCCTGCGCCGCGATCTCTTCGCGACGCGGGCCTTCGATCCCGCCTACGGAGACCCTTCGGCCCACGCGGAAGACCACGAGCTCTTCGCTCGTCTGCTCGCGGACGGTGCGAGCTTCGCCTGGTGCGACGAGGCGATCGTGACCGAGACCGTGCTCCCGGCCCACCACCGCCTGGGCTGGCTGGCGCGGCGCGCTTTTCAGGGGGGCATCGTCGCGACGCGGCTGGGCGCGCCGCAGCCGCTGGGCGCGCGCTTCGCGCTCGGCGCGGCGCGCGCGCTGCTCGGCGTCGCCTTCGCCGCCGCCGTCCTCCCGGCGGCCGTGCTGCGCGGACGCTGCGCCGGGGCGCGCATGTGGCTGCGCGCCTGCGTGCAGGCCGGCCACCTACGCGCGCTCTGTACCCACACCTAGGCCGTGCCCGGCGGCGCGGCGCAGGCCCTCGGCCATGCGCTCGGGCCGGAAGCGCTCGGCGGTTGCGCGCGCGCCGGCGCCGAGCCGCGCGCGATCGGGGGACACGAGCGCCTCTTCGAGCGTTCGCGCGAACGCATCGCCATCCGTCGGATCGAAGAGCCAGCCGTTCTCGCCCGGGCGGATCAGGTCGTCGGCGCAGCCCGCGAGCCGCGAGCAGAGCGCGGGGCGGCCGCAGGCGAAGGCCTCGTTGACGACGAGTCCCCACGGGTCGCCGAGGCTCGGGAACACGAGCAGATCCGCGGCGGCGTAGAAGCCCACGAGTTCCCGCGACGGCAGCGCCGGGACGTGGAGGATCTCGCCCGGCGCCGCCGCAGCCTCCGCCGCGGCGATGCGGTCCGCGAGCGGGCCGCTTCCGACGAAGACCAGCGACCAGCCCGCGCGTACGGCGTCCGGCACGCGCGGCCACGCGCGGAGCAGCTCGGCGAGGCCCTTCATGGGGACCAGGCGCCCCGCGACGAGCGCGATCCGCGGCCGGCAACCCAGCGCCCGGCTCAGCGCCTCGCGGCGGGCCTCGACGTCGATGCCCGCCAGCACCTTCGACACGGCGTCGTGGTCGCAGGCGTTCGGCGCGTCGAAGATCCGGTCTTCCGGCACGCCCAGGTCGGCCAGGACTGCCCGGGCCTGGCTCCCCATTCCGACCACCGCGTCGGCCCTGGCCAGCAGAGCTCGACGCAGGCGGCGCGTCACGGCTCCGGCGGCAGTGGCGCTCACCCGCGAGTGGTAGCTCCAGACCACCAGCGGCACCCGGGCGAGCCGGCAGTAGAGGAGCGCCAGCAGCGTACGCGCCCCGAGCTCCGAGCTGATGACGACATCCGGCGCGAAGCGGCGCAGGGCCGTCGGCAGTCCGATCGGAACGTGCAGCGTGACGGTCTGCTCGAAGTTCGCGCGCCCGCGCGTCCGGACGCGCCGCCGCCGGGACGCGTTCCGCACGCGAACCACGTCCAGCCCCCCGGCGTCCACCGGCCAGCTGCGGTCGAACTCCGAGTCGGCGCTGACGAACACGCGCAGCGTCCAGCCCGGGGTCGCGGCGAGCGCCTGATACACGGGGACGCGGTACGGCGGCACGATGTTGGTGACGAGGGCGACGCGCATCTCAGTAGAACTTGTAGAAGGAGAGGGGCGACGGGCCGGGCGGCTCCTTCAGGGCGAGCACCAGGAAGCCTTCGGGCACGTCCTCGACGAAGTCGGCCGTGTGCGCCCGCGGTTCGAGACGCAGCACCTCGCCCGCGGCGACCAGCCGGCCGTCGATGCGCACGGGCTGCGGCCCGGTGACGGGAAGCCAGCGATAGGCGCCGGGGACGATGAGTCCGAACTCGTGGCTCGTGCCGCGCGCGCCCGCGAAGCGCCGTCCCGCCACGAAGACCGAAGCCCGATAGGGCTGGTAGTTCTCCGCCCAGAAGCGCCGCAGCTCGACCGGGAACTGGTTCAGCCGGAACGACTGCACGATGAACTTGATGGGCCTGCTCGCGAAGGTGCGCAGCATCCGGGCGGTGTTGGCCTCGCGCTCGGGCCCCGCGAAACGGCGGTAGATCGTCTCGGAGAAGTGCGTCGGGATGGCCGGTGCGCCCGCTCGGCAGAAGAGCGCGCTCTCCGGTTGGAAGCCGGCGTCCGCCGCTGCGAAGTTGCGGTGGACGAAGGCGAGGCTCTCGCGCTGCACCGACTGCGTGTCGCGCAGCATGAGGCCCATGCTGACGAGGCCCGGCAGCAAGAGCAGGAGCCACCAGCCGGCGACGACGAGGGGCGCGGCGGCGCGGGGCAACACGGCCTGCATCGATCCCCGCGCCGTCGCGAACGCCACGGCGGGAAACAGACCGAGCGTCATCCAGAAGTAGAAGAACGCGCCGGCGTGGAACCCGCCCACCGCGAGTCCGAGCAGCAGCACCGCCCAGGCCAGCGCCAACGCGTCACCCGCAGCCGAACGGCGGCGCAGGGCGAGCAGCGACGCCGCCGCGAGTGCGGCCAGCAGCAGGCAGTGGGGCGCCAGCGTGGGGAGCATGGCGCGGTACTGGCTGTAGCCGATCGTGTGGCGATAGAACTCGAAGACCGAGAGTCCACGGCTCACGATGGCCGACGTCAACACCTGCTGTGAGGCGTGGGCCGCGGGGACGTCGAAGGCGATCGCAGTCGCGAGCCGGTGGACGGCGAAGACGAAGCCGAAGCCGGCGAGGCCGAGCGCCGCACGAAGCGCCTCGCGCCGGGGGCGCACGTCGCGCAGGAGCCGCAGCTGGGCGCCCGCGAGCAGCACCGCCAGGGCGGCCACGTAGGCCAGCTTCTGCGACGCGAGGTAGCCCAGCCCGAACAGCGATCCCGCCGCGAGGCCGAGGGCCGCGCGCCGGCGCGAGGCCAGGAGGGCGACACCGCCCCAGAGGCCCGCGGCCAGCGCGATCTGGTCGGCTCGCACCTGGAGCGACCACTCGAGAAAGGCGGGGACGCACGCGAGCAGGGCCACGCCGAGCAGGGCGTCCCCGAGCCGCCGCCGCGGGTCGGGCTGAAGCTGCGCGAGCAGGCCGGCGAGACCGGCGAGCAGAGCAACGGTGAACGCGAGCCAGAGCACACGCGCCTGGCGAATCACCGCGATCTCGTCGTCGCAGCCCGCGACGAAGGGGAGC
>JAOTUO010000357.1 GCA_029863845.1 Myxococcales bacterium | reverse complement strand
TGCCGTCGAAGCGAATCTCACTCATGACATCTCCTTCCGGCCCGGCGGGGGTGCCCGCCTCGAACCGCTGGGACTAGCTGGTGGGAACGTCGCTCCCGCGCGACCACTACGGGCGTTGCGGTGCGAGACGTCCGATACCGCGGTCCGTTTCACGCGGGCGTCGGACCGCGCCGCATCATAGCGGATCCGCCCCCCGGATTGCGCCCGTCGGCGGGGGGTGGCAGCTTTCGCCCCGGAGGACCTTCTGGCCGCGGCGCGCCATTTCGCCACCGTCGCCCTCGCCGCCGGGCTCGCTGCGGCCGGGCCGGCCGGCGCGGAGCCGGTGGCGCTGCCGGCGCCCGGGACGGGCGCCTGGCGGCCGCTCGCCTTCCGGTCCGTAAGCCGCGAGACGACCTACACGGCGGTTTCGATCGACGGAATCGCCGCCGTGCGCGCCGACAGCGACTGCTCTGCGTCGGCCCTGTGGCTGGCGCTCGACGGCATCGACCTCGCCCGCACCCCCCGCCTCGCCTGGCGGTGGAGGGTGGAGGGGAGCCTCGATGTTCCCGACGAGCGCGTCGCCTCCGGCGACGACTTCGCCGCGCGCGTCTACGTCCTGTTTCGCCTCGACGCCGCCCGCGCCAGCATGGCGGAGCGCCTGCGAAACCGGCTCGGTCGCGTCCTCTACCGCCGGGAACCCCCCGGCAGCGCCCTCAATCTGGTCTGGGCGGCGCACTCCGGGATCGGCGCGCACTGGGACAATCCGTACGCGAACACCGCGAAGATGCTGGTCGTGGCGACGGGCCCCGGCTCCGGCTGGCGGCGGGAGGAAATCGACCTGAAGGCCCGCTACGAGGCCCTGTTCGGAAACGCTCCGCCCCCGCTCCTCGGGCTGGCGGTCATGAGCGACACCGACAACACGTGTCAGAAGGCCACCGCCTGGTTCGCGGACTTCCGGTTCCTCAGCGGCGACGACTGAGACGAGGGGTACCCTAGCGAGATGAGTCGCCGACACGCCGCTGCGCGCCCCGTCCGGCCCGGTGCAGAGACGGCGGGAGACGCCTGGGCGACGGGTTCGCCCCCTTTTCCCGAGACGCTCGCGCGTCACGGCCTACCGGACCTGCGGCGGGAGGCCGTAACAACGCTCCAGGTGAACGTCGGCCGGCGCTGCGACCTCGCGTGCCATCACTGCCACGTCGAGGCCGGGCCCAAGCGCACCGAGCGCATGGACGCTCGCACGGCGGATCGGGTTCTGGAGCTGCTGGCGCGCACGCCGGGCGCGACGGCCCTCGATCTCACGGGAGGAGCGCCGGAGCTTCACGAGCCGTTTCGGAAGCTCGTCACCGGGGCCCGTGCGCTTCAGCGGCAGGTGATCGACCGTTGCAATCTGACCGTGCTCTTCGTCCCCGGTCAGGAGGACACAGCGGAGTTCCTGGCCGCGAACGGGGTGAAGGTCATCGCGTCCCTGCCCTGCTACACGCGAGAAAACGTCGAGCAGCAGCGGGGCCGCGGCGTCTTCGGCCGGAGCATCGAGGCACTGCGCTGGTTCAACCGCCTGGGATACGGAATTCCGGCGTCTCCGCTCCACCTCGATCTGGTCTACAACCCCCTGGGGCCGACGCTGCCGCCGTCGCAGGCCGAGCTGGAGGAGCGGTACCGCACCGAGCTGCGCGAGCTCTTCGGAATCGAGTTCCACCGGCTGCTGACGATCACCAACATGCCCATCAAGCGCTTCGCGCGCGCACTTGCGCGCGAGGGCCGCTCGGAGGAGTACCTGTCGCTCCTCGTCCATCACTTCAATCCACAGACGGTTCCTGAGCTCATGTGCCGGAATCTCGTCTCCGTGGGCTACGACGGCCGGCTCTACGACTGCGATTTCAACCAGATGCTCGACCTCTCGCTGGGCGGCCGGGACCGCAGCATCTGGGACATCTCCGATTTCGCCGGCCTGGAGGGCGATCCGATCGCGAACGCTCGGCACTGTTACGGCTGCACCGCAGGCGCCGGCTCGAGCTGCGGGGGCGCGCTGGGCAGCGCGTGAGAGGATCCGCAACCCGCATCGCCTCTCCGGCATCGGAGGACGTGCGGGAGGCACGAGCCATGGCGGAGAGCACCAGCGAGCCGGTACCGGTTCAAGCCGCGACGCGTCGGCTGCCCCTCGCGCGCCTCGGGCTCGCGGCGGCCGGCCTGCTGGCGCTGCTGCTCGTGGGGCGTCGGGCGGGGGCCTACGTCCCCGAGTTCGCCGCCTGGGTCGACGGCCTCGGCATCTGGGGGCCCGTCGTCTTCATGGTCGGGTACGCGGTCGCCGTGGTCGGGTTCGCACCCGGCTCGATCCTGACGCTCGCGGCGGGGGCGATCTTCGGGCTGCTCGAGGGGACCGTCTACGTCTTTTTCGCCGCGACCGTCGGCGCCTCCCTCGCGTTCCTCGTCTCCCGCCACCTCGCCCGCTCGGCGATCGAGCGGCGCCTCGCGGGCAATGCGCGCTTCGCCGCGATCGACCGGGCCGTTGGCGCCGAGGGCCGCAAGATCGTGTTTCTGCTGCGCCTCTCGCCCATCTTTCCGTTCAACCTGCTGAATTACGCCCTGGGCCTGACCCGCGTCCGCTTCGCGGACTACGTGGCGGCGTCGCTCGGCATGCTGCCGGGGACCCTGCTCTACGTGTACTACGGGAAGCTGGCCGGGGACGTCGCGGCGCTGGCCGGCGGCGCCACCGTCGAGAAGGACGCGGGCTACTACGCGCTGCTCTTGCTGGGCCTGGTCGCGACGCTGGTGGTGACGACGATCGTGACCCGCATCGCCCGGCGCGCGCTGCGGGAGGCCACCGGCGATTGACGCCCGCCTTTTCGATCCACGGCACCCCGCCAAGGAGGTCCTGACGCGGATGACCGCCACTCCGGAGATTCTCCCGAAGGACGAGCACAACGCGAAGCTGATCGCGAACGTCCATCCCCCCGACTGGACGAACCCGGAGCCCGCGGGTCGCTACAACCTCGTGGTGATCGGCGCGGGCAGCGCCGGCCTGATCACCGCCGCCGTCGCGGCGGGCCTGCGCGCCCGGGTCGCCCTGATCGAGCGCCACCTCATGGGGGGCGACTGCCTGAACGTCGGCTGCGTGCCCTCGAAGGGCCTGATCCGCGCCTCGCGCACCGTGACGGAAGCCCGCCGTTCCGCCGAGTTCGGACTCGGCGTGCCGCCGCACGCCGAAGCCGACTTCGGCGCGGCGATGACGCGCGTGCGGCGCATCCGCGCCCGGATCAGCGCGGTGGACTCCGCCGCGCGCTTCCGGGACGAGCTGGGCGTGGACGTGTTCCTGGGAGACGCGCGCTTCCTGGGCCCGGACGCCGTCGAGGTCGGCGGCCGGACCCTGCGCTTCCGGAAGGCGGTCGTCGCCACGGGGGCGCGCGCCGTCGCACCGCCCGTCGCGGGGCTCGCTGAGGCGGGCTACCTCACGAACGAGACGCTCTTCGAGCTGACGGAGCGACCGCGGCGCTTCGCCGTGATCGGGGGCGGACCCATCGGCTGCGAGATGGCCCAGGCCTTCCGCCGCTTCGGCTCGGACGTCTTCCTGCTGGACCGGGCCCCGCAGGTCCTCCCGCGCGAGGACGCCGACGCCGCCGAGATCGTCCAGAGCCGGCTCCGGGCCGAGGGGATCCAGCTGGAGCTCGGCTGCCGGCTCGAGAGGGTCGAGGTGCGAGACGGCGACAAGATCCTCCGCGTCCTCTGCGCCGACGGCGGCGCGC
>JAOTUO010000356.1 GCA_029863845.1 Myxococcales bacterium | reverse complement strand
ATTCGCGCGGGGGCGATGGGGGGCGCCCGCGTGGGCAGGCCGAGGCACTCGAGGATGGCCCGGGTGGCCGTAGGGGGATGGATCTGGGCGATGATGCGCATGCGCGCCTGGCAGCGCGGGCATTCGAGCACGTGGAATCTCTTCCGTGTCGGACGCCAGCTGCTGCGGGCAGCCAACTACCGAATGCTGCGAACTCGTGCCTTCGTTGCTTGGAACGCAGTCGCGTGTGCCTGACGATTTCGACCGGTGGGCCGGACCGCGCTCTGAAGACGCTAAGTTGACGGTGCCCCGTCGAGATGACGATGAGCGACGAGCTTCGCCAGATGGACGTGGCCTTCCTCTACGAGGCGCCGTCGTCAACAATCGAAGGGCTGTCGAGCTCGTACTTGCCAGCGCGCTGTCTCAAATCGGCGGCGGCCCACGCGCCCGCCGGGGCGACCTGCTAAGCTGCTGCCCGTGAGACGCCTGCTCGAGGACTTCGACGCGATCTTCGACCTGCGCTACCGGGTCGGCGGCGCCCCTCTGGGCAAGCTCGTCAAGGAGGCGCTGGCGGAGATGTCAAGACCGCCGCTCACCGAGTGGGGCTCGAAAGGCCCGCGCGAGGCCGTCAGCACCGAGTCGGAACGCCACGTCAGTTTCTTCTACCGCCCACATCTATTCCCTAAGATGGAACTGAATCTCCGGCTCGCACATGAGCTGCAGTTCGAACTTCTGCCCCGCGAGCTCCCCCCAGGAGCGCCTGTTTCGATCGCTTCGGTACTTGAGTCGTACTGCCATCTCAGCGGAGATCTCTTCGGGTGGGAGCTGCTGAGCGACGGAACATTTCTGATCTGGATCGTGGACATGTCGGGCCACGGCGTGCGCGCGGGTCTGACCTCCGCCGTTCTGAAACTGCTCTTGGGACAGCTGCGCGAGCGCAGTCGGATCGATGAGCTGATGACCTCCTTGAACCGCGAACTCAGCGGCTCTCTGAAACCCGAGCATCGGAACATCTTTGCGACGGCGTTCTTCCTGACGCTGTCTCCCGACGGGACGGGCGTCTACGGCTCCGCGGGCCACCCGCCGATGTTGGTTCGACGCCGAAGCGGTGACATCGAGGAGCTCGAATCGATCGATCGACCGTTGGGCCTGTTCGACGACACAGAGTACGAGTCCAGACAGCTACACTTCGGAACGGGAGACACTCTGCTGCTCTATACGGACGGTCTCGTTGAGGCGGAAGGGCACGATGGAGAGTTCTTCGGGCTTACCAGGCTGCGCCGTCTGCTGGAACTGGAGCACGGCGCGCCCGAGCAGCTGACTGCCGCGATCTACAGAGAGATCACCGCGCGCCAGGACATTGACAAGCTGGAGGATGACGTCACGTTCCTGGCCGCTAAGATTCCCTAGCGGCTCGACCGCTCGTTCCGCTTTTTCCGTAGCCTCCTGCCGAGACACTAGGGGCGGCGCCTAGACGTCCGGGCAGCGTTCCCCAAGTTGTAATTGGCCAGTCGCTGGTGGAGGTTGGCCCGGCCGAGTGTCGATCGGGGTGTTGACCTGACCGTATCAATTCGATCCATCCCGACTGTGAATGTCCGGAGGGTGGACTCAGCCGATTCGTATCGAAGCCATATATGTGATGCTGCTGATGGAGGTGCAGAGCACCATCCCCCAGAGCATGTCGACCACCACCATCCGTACCGGGAAGCCCTCGAGAGTCGCCAAGTTCGTCAGATCGTAGGCTGCGTAGGTCACGAGCCCGAAGAAGGCGCCAAGAGCCACGGCATGGGCCAGGCTCTTGCGCTCGATCGCCGGGCAGACTGCGAAGACGACGATCCCCGTGACGAAGATCAGGTAGAACAGCACGGCCGCCGCCCAGTTGACGTCGGGCCGCATGAGGTGGCCCAGCTCGGCGCGGTAGAACGAGCGCGCCACCACTCCGAGCCAGACCAGATCCATCAACATGAAGCTCAGGAAGGCGACGGCGTAGAGTTTGAGAAATAGTGAGATCGTCAAGGCGTACTCCTCACCGATTGAGCATCCAGATCGAGCCGTTGAGGACTGCGGCGAAGCTTACCCACGCGAGGTACGGCACCAGGAGCCAGCCCGCAGCGGTTGTCACCCGCCAGAATGCGATGAGCGTCGCGACAATCGTAAGCCACAGAAGGGCGATCTCGACCACCGCCCACCCTGGCCATTGCAGACCGAAAAACACGATCGACCACAGGCCGTTGAGAGAGAGTTGGACCACGAAGAGTGACAGCGCGAACTTGACGCCTTCCCTCGCGAAGCCCTTCCGCCAGACGAAGAACGCTGCGATGCCCATCAGGATGTAGAGCGTCGTCCACACCGGTCCGAAGACCCAGGACGGCGGATTGAACGAGGGTTTGGCCAACGTCGGATACCAGGTCTCGACACCGCGGGAGGTGGAGAATCCCGAAAGCCCTCCGACCACCAACGGAAAGGCAACGGCGATGACGAACTTGATGCTATCTCTCATACGCGACCTCGAGGCCATGATATTCACTTTCTTCAGGCGGGATTGAGCGGCTGCGGGGTCGCATTCGTCGGCAACCTGGCGATTCGCAAAGAGCGCCACACCGACGTTCACACCTGGAATCGGTCCACCGTTGATGTGCCCGAGTTGCTGGAGGGTGGCGCATAAGAGATTCAAAGGGTCAATCGAACGATCGTCAAGATACAGCGTCAACGCCGGGCACGAGTCGGGGGTTGGTGAGTGACCCTGCCCCCTGGATCCGATCCAGTCCGAATGTGAAGATCGGCTGGGTTTTGGGAGGAGGGTCAGATGCCGAAGAAGCGTCATTCCGCGGAACAGATCATCACCAAGCTTCGGGAAGCGGAGGTCTTGCAGTCCAAGGGCCAGACGCTGCTCCAGGTGTGCAAGGCGCTGGGTGTGACGCAGCAGACCTACTACCGCTGGCGTAAGGAGTACGGTGGTTTGAGGGTCGATCAGGCCAAGCGGTTGAAAGCGCTGGAGAAGGAGAACTCGCGGTTGAAGGCGGTGGTGGCCGATCAAGCTCTGGACATCAAGATCCTGAAGGAGGTGGCGGAGGGAAACTTCTGAGCCCGGTCAGGCGCCGCCGGGCTGTCGATCAGGTCTGTCAGGCGCTGCAGGTGTCGGAGAGGAGGGCCTGTCGCGCGCTGCAGCAGCCGCGCTCGACGCGGCGCTACGCGCCGAGGATCGCGGATGACGAGGAGCGTCTGGTGCAGCGGATCGTGGAGTTGGCCACGCAGTACGGCCGCTACGGCTACCGCAAGATCACCGATCTGCTGCGTGGCGAGGGCTGGCGTGTCAACCCCAAGCGCGTGGCCCGCTTGTGGCGTCGTGAAGGGCTGAAGGTGCCCCAGAAGCAGCCCAAACGGAAGCGTCTGTGGCTCGGTGACGGCTCTTGCGTCCGTCTTCGGGCCGAGCACGAGAACCACGTCTGGAGCTACGACTTTCTGCACGACAGGACGCACGACGGTCGTCCGCTGCGGGTGCTGACGATCATGGACGAGTACACCAGGGAATGTCTGTCGATGGACGTCGCCCGTCGGCTGACGTCGCAAGACGTGCTCGAGCGGCTCGGTGAGCTGTTCGTGACACGCGGAGTTCCGAGCTACATTCGTTCCGACAACGGCCCCGAGCTGACCGCGAAGGCGGTGAGGACGTGGCTCTCGCGGATGGGCGTGAAGACGCTCTACATCGAGCCGGGATCTCCATGGGAGAATGCCTTCGTTGAAT
>JAOTUO010000061.1 GCA_029863845.1 Myxococcales bacterium | reverse complement strand
CCCAAAGCCCTCGTTCTCGCGGCCGAAGTGACCGTGGTAGGCGGTCGCCCGGTAGATGGGACGCAGCAGGTCCAGCGACTCGATGATGCCCCGCGGCGTGAGATCGAAGTGCTTGCGCACCAGCCGCTCCAGCGTGCCTTCGTCGCAGCTCGCGGTGCCGAAGCCGTCGACGCGCACCGAGATGGGCTCGGCGACGCCGATGGCGTAGGCGATCTGCACCTCGCAGCGGCGCGCCAAGCCGGCGGCGACGATGTTCTTGGCGACCCAGCGGGCGGCGTAGGCGGCGCTGCGGTCCACCTTCGAGGGGTCCTTGCCCGAGAACGCCCCACCGCCGTGACGCCCCATCCCGCCGTAGGTGTCGACGATGATCTTGCGGCCCGTGAGCCCCGCGTCGCCCATCGGCCCGCCCACCACGAAACGGCCCGTGGGATTCACGTGGAAGACCGTGTCGTCGTCGATCCACTCGCTCGGGAGCGAGGGATGGATGATCTTGGCGATCGCGTCCTTGCGGATCTGGTCGTACGAGACGTCCGGGGAGTGCTGGGTCGACAGCACGCAGGCACGGATCCGACGCGGGCGGTCGCCGTCGTACTCCACGGTCACCTGCGACTTGGCGTCGGGGCGCAGGTATTCGAGCTCGCCCGACTCGAAGAGGCGACGGTGCTGCTCGATCAGCCGGTGGGCGAGGCGGATCGGGGCCGGCATCAGCTCGGGCGTCTCGTCGCAGGCGTAGCCGAACATCATGCCCTGGTCGCCGGCCCCCTGCTCCTTGTGCAGGCCCTCGCCCTCCGAAACGCCCTGGGCAATGTCGGAGGACTGCTTGCCGAGGGCGATGGTCACCGCGCAGGTCCCCGCGTCGAAGCCCATCTCGGAATCGGTGTAGCCGATGTCCTGGACGACCTGGCGCACGAGCGGCGCGAGCTCGACGACGGCCGAGGTCGTGATCTCGCCGGCCAGCATCACGAGGCCGGTGGTCGTCAAGGTCTCGCAGGCCACCCGGGACCGGCGATCCTGAGCCAGCAGCGCGTCCAGCACCGCGTCGGAGATCTGGTCGCACATCTTGTCGGGGTGGCCCATGGAAACCGATTCGGACGTGAAGAGGGAACGGGACGCCATCGTGGATCTCCTGCCGCGGCCGGGCGGACAGAGCAATCTAGGCGAGCACCAGGGTGGAATCAAACCTCCGACCCGTTCCCCAGACCCCCCAGGACGGGCTCGGCGTCCACGCCCCCGACGGGCTCTTTCAGGATTTCGCCCAGGGCCTGGACGGCCTCCACGGCGTCCACACCGACCGCGCGGATGCGCAGCCGCGTGCCGTTGCTGGCGGCCAGGGACAGCAGGGAGAGCACGCTGCGACCGTCGACCCACTCCTGGCCGCGTCCGACGCTGATCTCGGACTCGAAGCGACCGGCGGCGACGACGAATTGGCTGGCCGGCCTCGCGTGCAGGCCCAGCTGTCGCTGGACCGTGAACTCGACCTCGTGTTTCCTGACGTCGCTCACCGGTCCTCGTCCGGAAGGATCTCGCTCGCCACGGAGATGTTGCGGCGTCCGTAGCTCTTGATGAAGCTGGCCAGGTCCTCCAGCGACTTCTCCTCGGTCATCGTGGCCAACTTGATCAGCATGGGCAGGTTGAGCCCGGTCACGACCTCTACGGCGCGGTCCTCGAGGAAGGAGAGGCTGATGTTGGACGGGGTTCCGCCGAACATGTCGGTGAGGACCAGCACCCCCTGGCCCTGGTCCGCCGCCTCGAGCGCTTCGGCGATCGCACCGCGCATCCGGTCGACGCTCTCGCCGGGATCGATCGGAACCGAGTGGAACTTCGGCGCGTCCGGAACGATCAGACGCAGCGCCTGAAGAAACTCCCTGCCCAACCCGGAGTGCGCCACGACCAGAACCCCGATGCTCATGATCTCCCCACGTCTCGGTGCTCGATGTTGACCTCGCGGCCGACCCTTCGCAGTTCGTCGGCCAGGACTTCCGCCACGGCCACCGACCGGTGCCGGCCGCCCGTGCAGCCGATCCCGATCGTCAGGTACGCCTTGCCTTCGGCATCGTAGAGCGGGAGCAGGAACGCGAGCAGCTCGCGCAAGCGCTCGACCAACTCCGCGCCCGGGACGCTCTTGAGGACGTACTCCGCCACCTCGCGGTCGTGCCCACTGCGCTCGCGCAGGCGCGTCTCGAACTGCGGGTTCGGCAGGAAGCGCACGTCGAAGAGCAGCTCCGCGGCCTGGAGGACCCCGTAGCGGAAGCCGAAGGACTCGAGGTTCACCACCGTCGAGCGGGACTCGCCGGACACGTACCGGACTACGTCGGCCTTGAGGCGATGCACGTTCAGCGCCGACGTGTCGATGGTGTGGTCCGCCAGCCGCGCGACGTCGAGCAGCAGCCGCCGCTCGGCTTCGATGCCCTCGGCGACGGTGCCGTCCGGCGCCTGGGGGTGGACGCGCCGGGTCTCGCGGTAGCGATTGACGAGCATCTCGTTCGAGCACTCGAGGAAGATCAGCTCCACCGCCGCTCCCCGCTCGCGCAGCTGCCGGACGACCCCGGGCACCTCGCGCAGGAAGGGGACCTCCCGGGCGTCGATGGCCAGCGCGATCTTGTCGATCGGCGGGGTGGCCTGGGCGCAGAGGCTCAGGAACTGCTCGATCAGCTGCACCGGAAGGTTGTCGACGCAGTAGAAGCTCAGGTCCTCGAGCGCAGCCATCGCGGTGGTCTTGCCGCCTCCGGACATGCCGCTCACGATCACGATGCGCGGGGATGCGGCGCTCATGACCGCTGCATCTCGCGGCGAAGCTCGGCGTCGAGCCGACGCGCCGCGTTGACGCCCGCGCGCCGCTTTCGGTGCTCCCGGGCCGCCACGTCCACGATCGTGGCCATGCTGGCACACGGCCGCGCCGGCAGCCTGAGCGCAGCGACCTTCGCACCCGCGACGTCCTCTGTCGTGCGTTCCAACCCCAGCCGGTCGTACTCCGCGCCCTCCCGCCAGCGCTCCACGCGGCAGATCAGATCGACGCTCATCTCGTCGCGGACCCCTTCGGGCCCGAAGAGATCGGGAACGAAGATGATGCCCAGCCCACGGATCTCCATGTAGTGGCGCACGCGCTTCGGCGCCCGACCGATCGCGCGGCCGTCCGGCCCCGCTTCCAGCTCCACGACGTCGTCCGCCACGAGCCGGTGCCCGCGGGACACCAGCTCCAGGGCGCACTCGCTCTTCCCGATGCCGCTGGCCCCCAGCAGCAGCACACCCACCCCGTGCACGTCGATCAGCGCGCCGTGAAGCGTCGTCATCCCCAGGAACCCTCGACTCGGCCCTTGATCCGATCCGCTCGGCTCGCCTCGCGGCGCGGACCCCAAGTCAGATCTTGGAGTCCTCCTCCTCGATCGCGCGCACCACGTCGTCGAGGGTCTCCGCGTCGACGAGTTGCTGCCGGAAGGCGGCGTCGCGGAAGAAGCGGGAGATGCGGGCGAGGGCCTTCAGGTACTGGCCGCCTGAATGCTCCGGAACGACCAGCAGGAAGAGGTGATGGGTCGGCTGCCCGTCGATCGACTCGAAGTCGATCCCCTCGGGACTGCGGGCGAACGACGCAACCAGGCGGTCGAGACCCGCCATCTTCCCGTGGGGAATCGCCACACCCTCGCCGATCCCCGTGCTCTGGAGCGCCTCCCGCTCGAGCAGCACCTCCAGGAGCCGATCGGCCTCGATCTGCGGCTCGACCTTGGCGAGGGCGGCCGACATCTCGATGAGCGCCTCCCGTTTCGTCCCGACCCCTAGGTTCAGGATCACGGCGTCCCTGGCGAGGATGTCCATGATCTTCATGGGAAACCCCGAATTGCTGCCGGAAGGCTAGCCGACCTCGCGCCGCTTCGTCGATGAGAGAATATTGAGGCTCTCGCGGTACTTCGTCACGGTGCGCCGAGCGATGTCGATGTTGGCCACCTTGAGCATCTCGGCGATCCGCTGGTCCGACAGGGGCCGGCGGGCGTCTTCGCTCCGGATCAGCCGCCCGATCCGATCCTTCACGCTCTCGCTGGCCACCGCATCGCCGTGGACGCGGTTGATGCCGGAGTTGAAGAAGTACTTGAGCTCGAAGATGCCCTGCGGACAGTTCACGTACTTGTTCGTCGTCACCCGGCTGACGGTCGACTCGTGCATCTCGATGTCGTCCGCGACATCTCGTAAGTTCAGTGGCTTC
This sequence comes from Myxococcales bacterium, assembly GCA_029863845.1. Taxonomy (GTDB): domain Bacteria; phylum Myxococcota_A; class UBA9160; order UBA9160; family SMWR01; genus JACZXC01. Next base: position 11,906 of record JAOTUO010000061.1, on the reverse strand, counting down.
AGGTGGTTGATTCCCTTATCGAAGAAATCACTTTGATACTTGATGATGCTCTGCATCACCTTGTAGATCGTCCGCTGCCGCTGGTGGATCGACTTGATCAGCCACAGAGCCGAGCGGACCTTGTCGTGGACGTAGGTCTTCGTGTCCTTCGGCATGTCGCTGCCGCGCGCGAGCACGTCGCGGTACAGGCTGCTGATCCTCAGGCGCGGCAGCCCGTCGTCGTTGAGGACGATGTGGAGCTCGTCGCCCACCTTGTAGACGTAGATGTCGGGAATGATGTAGATCGGCTCGTCGCCGCCGAAGGCGCGACCGGGCCGCGGCTCCAGCGTCCCGATCACCTTCGCCGCCGCCGACACGGCGTCGATGCCGATCCCCAGCTGCCGGGCGACGCCCCGGAAATCGCGCCGGATCAGCGCGTCGAAGCACTCGTCCACGATGCGGTGGACGATCTCGTCGTCGATCCCAAGAGCGTGGATCTGGAGCTTCATGCACTCGCGCAGGTCGCGCGCGCCGACGCCCACCGGATCGAGGTCCTGGACCCGGATCAGCGCCCGCTCGACCACCTCCTCGGACACACCGGCGTGCCGCGCGACCTCCTCGACCGTCGCGAGCAGGTAGCCGCGGTCGTCGAGGTTGCCGATGATGAACGCGGCGGCCACCTCCTCCTCGATCGGGTACGACAGCAGCTTGAGCTGCCAGTGCAGGTGCTCGCTGAGCGTGGTGCGTCGCGTGAGGTTCGCCTCGAAGGAGGGGCGGTCCTCGTCGTCCCTCTGCTCCCGCATCCCGGTCTGCGGGTAGGCATCCATGTAGTTCTGCCAGTCGATGTCCGCGATCTTCTCGGCGTCGGTCGGCTCGCGTTCCTCGGCGGGCTCCCCAGCGGGCTCGGCGCTGGGCTCCGGGCTCGCACCCGCGGGCTCCCCCGCGGCCTCCGAGGACTCGATCCCCGTGGCGGCCGGCTCGTCGTCGCCCTCCAGCGCCTCCTCGAGGACCGGGTTCTCCTCCAGCTCCTGCTGGACGACGTTGACCAGCTCGAGGCGATTCATCTGCAGCAGCTTGATCGCCTGCTGCAGCTGCGGCGTCATCACCAGCTGCTGCGTCAGGCGTAATTGCTGCTTCAGCTCCAGCGCCATGTTCCTCTACCCGAGTTGGAAGTTCTCCCCGAGATAGATCTCGCGCACCTGCGCATCCGCCGCGATCTCTTCCGGGGGGCCCTGCTTGAGGATGTGCCCGTCCTTGATGATGTACGCCCGATCGCAGATCGAGAGCGTCTCGCGAACGTTGTGGTCCGTGATGATGACGCCGATCCCACGGATCTTGAGCTGATCGATGATCTTCTGGATGTCCATGACCGCGATCGGGTCGATCCCGGCGAAGGGCTCGTCCAGGAGCATGAATTTCGGGTCCAGCACCAAGGCTCGTGTGATCTCCACTCGGCGGCGCTCCCCCCCCGAGAGGGAATCCCCCCGCCGATTGGCTTTTTCGGCAAGACCGAGCTCCGCCAGTAGCTCGCGGAGCCGCTCGCGGCGCGCGATGCGGTTCGGTTCGACGGTCTCGAGGATGGCATTCACGTTGTCGGCGACGGAAAGCTTCCTGAAAATCGAGGCTTCCTGGGGGAGATACGTGATGCCGAGGCGGGCCCGCCGGTACATGGGCAGGCTCGTGATCTCGGTATCGCCGAGGAACACCTTCCCCTCGGACGGCTTGACACCGCCCGCGACCATGTTGAACGTCGTGGTCTTACCGGCGCCGTTCGGGCCCAGCAGCCCCACCACCTCGGCCGGGTGCACCTCGAGGTCCACGTGATGGACCACATCGCGCTCGCCGTAGCGCTTGGTGAGTGCGACGGCTTCGAGCGCGCTCATCGGATCTCGCTCTCCGGATCGTCGCTGCCGCCGCCCCCTTCCGGCCGGATCACTACCGAGGCGCCGCCGCTCACGACGACGCGCTCCGCGTCGAAGTCGAATTCGATCCGAGCGCCGCTCACCCGGTCCTCGCCCTCGCGCAACTCCGCGTGACCCCGACAAACCAGGACCCGCTCCTTGCGCGCGTAGGTGGCCCGGTCGCAACGCGCCTCGCGCGGACCGCGGGCCACGACGACCCGACCCTCGGCGATCAGCCGCTCCGGCTGGCTCGCCTTCTCGGGGTAGATGGCCTCGAGCCGGTCCGAGGTGATCACGAGATCCCCCTGGGTGGCCTTCACGTTCTGTGTGAATACGAGCCGCCGCTCGCCCTCTTCCTGGAAGGCGTCCAGGGAATCGGAGCGAATGGTCAGCGGCGCGCCGCTGTCGAACGCGCCCAGACGCAACAGACTGCCCTTCGATCCCGAGCGCCCCGGCTCCCCGGGCGCCGGCGGCGGCGCTGACTTCACTGCGACGAGCGCCAGGGCCCCGTCCAGGAGCCCTCCCGCGAGCTCCTCGAGCGCGGGCTCGACCCGATCCAGACTCGCGATCTCGGCCACGTAGGTCTCCGCCACGCCGCCGGTGGCTCCCGAGCGCAGGCGCACGTCGACGCTGAAGCGGCTGCCGACCTGGGTCATCCGTCCCACCACGATCGCCGCGACCCCGGCGTCCGAGGCCCAACCCCGAACCTGCGCCGCGTCGGGCTCGGCGAGGGCCGGCGCGCCCAGCTGCTCGGGCCCGACGACCCGCTCGACGCCCAGGGTCGCGAGTCTCTGCGCGAGCAGACTTGCGAGCTGCGGCGGCGCCTCGCCTGGAGACGCGACCACCTCGAAGGGCGCAACGCCGATGGACACCGGGCGCGGCGCCGACTCCGCGGTCGGCGCGGCGGCGGCAGCCAGCGCCAGCGCTCCGAACAGGGCTCCCGGGATCGCCGCGAGCGGCCTCACGGCGTCTGCACCACGCTCACGTTCCCGAGCAGTCGAAAGCGACCTTCGCGGATGAGGTAGCGAAACCCGTCGCCTCGAAACGTGCCTGCATCATCGACCAGCACCACCGGCGCGTCGGAGGACAGCAAGCCCGCCTCCCGCTCGTACTGCACCCACGGCGCGGAGTAGCGGCGGCCGTCGCTAGTCACGCCCTGGACGTTGCCTTCGGCTTTGAAGTTGTTGCTCTCGATGTCCAGATCGACGCGATCACAGCTCATCTCGAAGTGACGATCCTTCCCCGCGGCGTTGGTCACGACGACCTGCACGTCCTCGAGCTTCGCGATGTCCGAGTCGGGCCAGAGCAGCGCGTAGCGCGCGCGCAACGTCAGCTCGCGGTCGGAGCCACGGCTGTGGACGAAGGTCATCCCGGTGACCTCCAGGACCGATGCGGCATCGGACGCGGAGGACGCGGGGGCCGGACCCAGGAGCCCGGCGATCGCGACGAGCAGGCAGGGACCGCTTCGCCGCACGAAGCCCTTGAGCGCGCGCATTGCAATAACCATACCAGTCAGGCTTGGGGCGAACAACCGAAACGTCGCCGGGACGTTCCGTGGAGTCAGTCGGTGTGCCCGAAGAGGGTCTTCCAGGGCTCGTGGCTCACGAGCCAGTGCGCGGGGCGGAACAAGAGGGTTTCGACCACCACGCCTACGGGGTGCAGAACGTACGCGGCAACGCGCAGCGGGTGCCCGGACTCCTGGGGATTCTGCTCATCGGCCGCGGCGCCGAGCGGGACGCCGCCGAGCATCGCCGCCAGCAGGACGATCCGCAGAGCCTTGCGAATGGCGTTGCGCATGCGTGACCCCCTGTGGACGACGCCGTCGTCGTCCCCAATCGGCCATCCGAAGGCTTCGGTGAAGGCCGACCGACGCCTCCCAGACTATCATCCGGTCGGGCCCGAGGAAACCGGAGGTCGCCGGGACCGCTGCTCGCGACTGTCGCGTGCGGACACCGCAGAGGGCCCGGGAACCGGGAATTTCTCCTTGACCCGCGGGGGCTTCTCCTGGGATGCTACGGAGTCGGACCCGCGCCGAGTCGGTGGCGGGACGCCCCTCGCGAGGACAATCCGTCGTTGCTGCAGCCGAGCCAAGAGCACGACGCCCGGCCGCCCGTGGCGGGGCCTTCCCGGGCCGCGGGCCCGTGGGGAGGGGCCCTGCCCCGCGTCGCCATGGGGGTCGGCCTGGCCCTGGCCGTGGGCCTGGCCGCCGGCTGCGGGGGCGCCAAGATGCCCAAGCCCCGGGACGTCTGCCTCCAGGTGACGGCCAGCCCCAACCTCAATCTCTACGACGGGCAGGCCCACGCGGTGACCGTGTACCTCTATCCCCTGATCAGCCCACTGGGCTTCGAGCAGGCCCGCGTCGAGGATCTGCTCGAGGGGGCGAACCCGCCCGGCGTCGCCGGGCCGCCGGTCCCCATCACCGTGGGCCCCGGCGAGCAGAAGGAGTTCAAGGAGGCCTTCCCGCAGACGGCGGCCTACATGGGCATCGTGGTCGACTACTATCGGGCGCCGGGTGACGCGGAGGGCTCGCGGCGGGCGGTCGTTCCCGCCGCGTGCAGCATGTTCTCGTCGCAGGCGATCACACTCTCCCCCCAGGATCTCCTCGTGAACTGAAGGGCGCAATCGACGATGTCCACCTACCGCTTCAATCCCGTCGCCTGGACCGAGGGCATGTTCCTTCGTCCGCAGCATCTGCAGCATCACGACCTCTGCGCCGAAGAGCGACTCCGCTATCACCTGCACTCGCTCGATCCCTTCCACTGGGGCGTGCGTGAGATCGAGATCGACGAGGAGGCCCTCTGCGACAACCAGATCGTGATCCTGCGGCTCGACGCCGTGCTTCCGGGCGGCAGCATCGTTCGGCATCCGGGCAACGCCATGGTCGAGACGCGCGAGTTCGACCCGTCGGCGGAGCGCCTCGACGTGCACGTGGGCATCCGTCACATCAGCGCCACGCAGGCCAACACGGCTCCCAGCGGCAACGGCGCGCGCGAGGTCCGCTACGTCGTGGACACCCACGACCTCCCGGACATCAATCGCAGCGGCTTCGAATCCCCGGTGGAGCTCGTGCACCCCAACGTGCGCATATTCGTCACCGGAGAGGAGCACGAGCTCGAGCTGCACGAGTCGTTCAAGATCGCGGAGATCGTGGCCACGGGCCAGCTCAAGCGCCCCTTCGCGCTCTCGCCCACCTACGCCCCGCCGCTGCTCATCGTGCAGGCCTGCGGGCCGCTGCTCGACGACGTGGCCAAGATCGTCAACCAGATTGCCGCCAAGGTGCGCGTGGTGGCGGGGCGCACCACCACCATCGCCATCGCCGACCTGCCGCGCATGTGGATGCGGTACACGCTGGCGCGCATGACGCCGCTGCTCCGACACCTGCTGGCGACGGGCGTCACGCGCCCCTTCGAGCTCTACACCGCGCTGATCGAAACGGCGGGCGCGCTCGCAGCCTTCCAGTCGGCCGAGCCCGTCGAGTTGCCGCCCTACGACCACGACGATCTCTACGGCTGCTTCCGAAAGCTCATCGATTTCATCGACGTGCAGCTGGGAGAGACGCTGCCCACGCGCTTCACGGAGCTGAAGATGGGCTTCGACGCCAAGGAGAAGACCTACGTGACGACGGAGCTCAACGCCGAGCTCGTCGATCCGCGCAACCTCTACTACCTGGGCGTCAAGGCGCCGCTCGACGCCAAGGAGCTGACCCAGTGGGTCGTGGACCACGGCAAGGCGGGCTCACGCAACGGCGTGAAGACCCTCGTCATGCTCAACGTCGAGGGCCTGCGCCTCGAGCACCTGCCCGGCGCCCCGACCGAGATCGCCGCCCCCGCCGGGTTCGAGTTCTACAAGGTCGAGCCCCACGGTGCCCAGTGGTCCAAGGTCAAGGAGGATTTCAACTTCGCCCTGAGCCTGGGGAAGCTGGAGAACGCCGAGGTGCGTCTCTACGTCGTAACCCCGGAGGGCTGAGCCCGTGGACGCCCACAGTCTGGGACGCATCGCCGGCGACCTGTTCGCTTGCGTCCAGCTCTTCGGCGAGGCGCTCGACGCCCAGCGTCCGTCGGTCCCCGCGCTTCGCAACCAGATCCTGAGCCTGCTCGACGCGTTCGCGAAGAATCCGTACGCCCAGCAGGTCCCCGCCGACGAGGTGGAGGAGGCCCGCTTCGCGCTGGTCGCGTGGGCCGACGAGACGATCCTCCGTTCGAACTGGTCGGGGCGTGAGGACTGGCTCCGCGAACTCCTCCAGCTCCAGCTCTTCCGCACCAACCGCGCCGGCGACGAATTCTACGACCACCTGGCCCGGCTGCGGCCGGATCAGCACCACGCGCGGGAGGTCTATTTTCTCTGCCTGGCCCTCGGGTTCGAGGGTCGCTACGCGGGTCACGACGCCGAGCGAGCCGAGCTGATGCGCCAGCAGTTCGAGTTGTTGCGCGTGTCCGGCCACGCCCTCGACGTGGCGACCGTCACCCCGCTGGCCCCGTCGGCCTACGAGCTGGAGATCCACGTCCGGGGCGGCGCCGGGAAGCGGCTGTGGCCGGTGCTTGCGACCTGGATCGGCGGCGCGACGGGGGTCTTCGCGCTGCTGTGGGTCCTGCTCCGCTGGCTCGCCGCCGGCGTACCCGTTCCGCCGGGGTCCTGACGATGCCTGCGCTCGAGAAGCTGCGCGACCCGCGCGTGCTGATTCCCGCGGTCACCGCCACCTCCCTGCTGGTCCTGGTCGGCGGGTCCTGGCTCCTGTTCCGAAGCTGGCTCGTCGCCCTCGTGATCGCTCTCGCCGTGGTGCTGATCGCTCTCGTCATCTTCCTGCTGCGCACGATCTTCTCCCAGGAGCGCGAGGAGCGGCTGGCGCGGGGACTGGAGGAGCGGCGCGACGCGACGCCGCCGCCGCCCGCCGGAACGGGCGCCGGGCCCGGCGAGGGCCTCGACGCGGGCTTCCGCCGCGCCCTCGCCGAGATTCGCGGCTCGCGGCTCGGCCGCGAAGGCCTCTACGCGCTGCCGTGGCTGCTGGTTCTGGGCGAGAGCGGCTCCGGCAAGAGCGATGCCCTGCGCGGCTCGGGTCTGGACCTGCCAGCGGAGCACGCCCACATCCTGCGGGCGGGGCCGACCCGGGACTGCGACTGGTGGCTCACCAACCAGGCGATCGTGCTCGACACCTCCGGCCGCTACATGGCGTCGGAGACCGGCGCCGACGCCGACGAGTGGCGGCGGCTCCTCGGCCTGCTGCACCGCAGCCGGCCCAAGGGCCCGATCGAGGGCCTGGTCGTGGCGGTTCCGGTGACGAGCCTGCTGGGCCGCAGCGCCGCGGATCTGGAGGAGCAGGCCCGGACGCTCCGGCGGCGCATCAACGAGCTCAGCGACGTCCTGCGCTGCGACGTTCCGGTCTACGTGCTCGTGACCAAGTCCGACCTGATCGAGGGCTTCAGCGAGACCGTGAGCGCGCTGCCCCCGGACCGCCTCCGGGAAGCCTTCGGCTGGACCAACGACCAACGCAGCTTCGCGGACGCCGGCGCGATCGTGCTCCGCGGCCTGGACGGCGTGCGCGACCGCCTCGAGAAGACGGTGCCGGAGATGGTGTTGCGCGAGGCCGACCCCCGCCGACGGCGGCGGATCTTCGTGTTCCCCCAGGAGTTCGGGGAGGCCTGCCGCTCGCTGGCGCACTTCCTGAACAGCGCCTTCGCGCCCTCGGTCTACGACGAGGTGCCCTTCCTGCGCGGCGTCTACTTCACCAGCGCGCGGCGGGAGGGGACCACGATTTCGCCGATCCTGACGCGTCTCGGGCAGGAGTGGGCGCGGAGCGTGCTCGGGGGCGAAGCCGACGCCGGCCGGCCCCTCTTCCTCCACGACGTGTTCCGCGAGATCATCGCGGGCGACCGGGACCTCGCGCTCCCGACCAACTGGATGGGGCGGAGAACCCGGCGCTTCGTGGTGGGCTTCACGGCCGCCGCCTCGCTCGTCGCCGTCGTGCTCTTCGGCATCTCCTTCGTCGAGAACTTCGGCGTCGTGCGGAGCCTGAAGACCGAGGCCGGGGCCGTCCTCGCCGGCGCCTCGGACCTCGCCTCCATCGAGCGCCTGCGCAGCGCGATCGCCGGCGCCGTCGACCCGGGATCCTCGCTGTCGGGCCTCGGCCTCGGCGGCAACAGCGGGCGTGCCGCGCGGCGCGCGACCACCAGCTTCGTGTGGGCCTTCGGCCGCGAGTACGAGGAGCCCACCAAGAACCGACTGATCGGGAAGGTACGCGCTCTCGACCGCGACTCCTTCGCGGCGCTGGCCTCCCTGGCGGTGGACGTCTCGTGGCTCGCGAGTCGCGCCCGCGAGGACGCCGCCACCCGGCCGGATCTGCTGGCGTACGCGCCCGTGGGCCGTGGCGAGGCGGACGTCGCGGCGTTTCGAAATGGATACGACGACTTCGTGCGCTGGTTGCCGGACACGGAACTCCGCGGCCGCATCGACCTCGAGCGCGAGGTCGTGGGCAGCGCCGCCGGGCGACTCCTCGACCTGCGGCGTCTCGACACCTGGAGCGATCGACACACGAAGGAGTATCCCCCGACGCGCTACGCCGACCTGGGAATCCGGCTTCCGGCCGACTGGCCCGACACCCATGTGCCGGGCGCCTACACGCGGCGCGGCTGGGAGGACCTCGTCCGGGAGCTGATCGACGCCGTGGAGCGCACCGGCGGCGCCTCGAACGCGACCGTGGACCTGTTCCGCGACGGCTACGTCAAGCGTTTCGACGACACCTGGCGCCGTTACCTCATGGACACGCCGACGCTTCCGCTTCCCCAGGCCGCCGTCACCGAGTCGCCCTACCTCGCGCTGATCGAAGGCATCGATCGCAACACGCGGGCCGAGCTCCCGCGCGAGGGTCGAGCCCCGATCTGGGTGTCGACGCTGCACCAGGTCCGGCGTGAAGAGGCGCGCGAGGGCGACGCGACGCCGCCGCCCTGGCCGCGCTACCTGGCGGTCCTCGACCAGGTGGCCGCGGACGTGGCGGCGAGTGAATCGCAGAGCGGCCGCGCCCTGGACACGACGCTCCAGATGAGAGACCCGCAGGGCACGTCCTTCGGCCAGGCGCTCGCCCTGATCCGGGAGCTGGTGCCGACGGCGGGCGATCCGCAGGCGACCGCCAAGCTGCGCGAGGTCCTCGCCATGCCGGTGCTCAACGGCGCCTCCGCGGTGCTGGAAGCCTCCATGCTCGAGCTCGAGCGGCGCTGGCAGGAACGGATCGCCCTCCCCTACGCCGGCCGACTGAGCACGCAGCAGCTCGAGGCGCTCTACGGGCGCGACGGGGGAGAGCTCTCGCGCTTCGTGGAGGAATCGTTGGGCCCGTTCTACGCCGACGGGCGCAGCGTGCCGGTGCTGGCGGATCGCGGTCTGCCCCTCGGCGAGTCGTTCCTGGCCTGGATGCACGACGCCGAGGCCGTGCAGAACGCCCTCTTCCCCGGCGGCGAGGCACCCCGGATCTCGTTGCGCCTGGAGGGAATCCCCTCGCGCGTCGTCAGCGGCTCGGGGATCTTCGTCACGCGGCGCGACCTGCGCGTCACCTGCGCCGACGGGATCGAGACCTTCGTCTACCGCGAGGGCACCGGCTCGTACGGTTTCAACTGGACGCCGGATTGCCAGGAGGTCTCGCTGCGAATCTGGGCGCGCGAGCCCGGAGGCGCGGAGCGCGAGCTGCTGCCCCGGCGCGAGTGGCGCGGCCCCCTCGCTCTTCCGGAGTTCCTGCGCGAAGGGCAGCCTCTGGGCGGCGGCCGCCTCCAGTGGCGGCTGCAGTACGAGGGCGCCGAGCTGCGGGTGGAGTACCGCCTGCGCTCCGGCTCCGGGATCCTGGCGATCGCGCACCGGTCCCCGCCCCGATCGATGAGGTAGTGAGGCGAGCGATGAGGCACCAGGCGAGTCGATCCGCGAGCGACCGCAGGCGGTCGGCACTGCGCGTCGCGGCGGTGCTGCTGGCACTGGCGGGATGCGCGAAGCCGCCGCCGGATCTCGACGGCGAGCCGGGCGGCGCCCGGCTCCTCGACGTCGGCCAACCGCGAACGGACCAGCTCCACTGCAAGGGCGGCGACTGCAGCGACTGGTACCGGGTGCGCGTCGAGCGGCGGGGTGAACTCGTGATCCACGTCGCCGCCCTGGACGAGGACGCCGCCACGACGTCCTACAGCCTCCAGCTCCACAGCGGGCGCAACGAGCCGCTGGGCTATGGGGACGCGGCCGGCCTCGGCCGCAAGGAACTGCTCTGGCGCGCCGACCCCGGCGTCTACCTCGTGGGGATCGGCGCTCCGGCCAAGAGCGGGCCCTTCCACTATGAGGTGCTGGTGAGCTTCCGGCCCGAGCCGCCCCCGCGCGCGGTGGCGCCGCCGCCGCCTCCCGAGCCGCGCTTCGAGCCGATCTCCGCCGAGGTGCTCGAGGTAGAGGGCCAGCCCAGCGACCCGCGCGCGGTGCTGATCGACCGCGGCCGGGGCGACGGACTGCGGCCGGGCCTGCGCGGCCGGCTGCTCGAGAACGGAGCGGAGATCGCGACCGTCGAGATCGTCGACGTCTACGCCGACGGGAGCCGCGCGCGCATCGAGGGGCCCCTCCAGGCGCCGATCACGGCCCACACCCGGGCCGAAATCGACGTTCCCATGAGCGGCGCTCCCCGCGCCGCGCCGACCGAGCTCGATGAAAGCGCGCCTCGTCCAGATTGAAGCCGAGCGGCGCGTCGGCCAGACGCCGCTCACCCGCCACGAGACCCGGATCGGGCGCGACCCGGACGCCGACCTGCGCGTGGATAGCGCCCGCGTTTCGCGCCGGCACGCCACCATCCGCGCGCTCGGCGAGCGCCACACCATCACCGACCTCGAGAGCTCCAACGGGACGACCGTCAATGGAGTCCCGGTCCGCGACGCCGTCCTCCTTCAGCCCGGCGACCGGATCGTGCTGGGTGACGAGGTCTCCTTCGTCTACGAGGAGAGCGCAGCCCCGTCGCGCCGCGGGCTCCTCGCCGTCCTCGCCCTGGGACTGGTGCTCCTGCTCGCGGTCGGCGGGAGCGGGGCCATCTGGTGGTGGCGCGCGCACCGGGTGGACGCGGACCTGCAGCAGGCGGTCGTCCTCGCCGACGAGGCCGTGCGCGCGGCCCGCGCCGGCGACAAGGTGACCGCCAAGGAGCGCCTCAAGTCAGCCGCCGGAATCCTGTACCGCAGCGGCCACCTGGACGCGTACTCGCGCGCCGACGTGCCGCGCGAGGCGATGGCGATGCTCAACGAGCACCTCGATGCGAGCGTCGACCTGTGGACCCTCTACAACGACGTGCTCCGGACCCCCCGACCCGACGTCCCGACCCGGTCCCGACGCGGCGCGTGTCGACTCGACCAGGTGTCGGCTCGGGACTTCGAGGCGTGCCTGAGCGAGCGCATCGAGCAGGTGCTGGTCGGGCTCCGGCAGGACCCCGACGACGTCCCGGATCGCTTCAAGCGGGAGGTCGCCGAGCGCCTGCGCCGCGAGCACACCTTCCTTCAGAAGTCGCTCGAACGGGGCGAGCCGCTGATCCCGATGCTGCGGGAGGAGCTCGAGGCGGCGAAGATGCCGCCGCTCCTCCACTACCTGGCGCTCATCGAGAGCGGCTACAAGAACTCGGCGGTGAGCCCGGCCAAGGCGGCCGGCCTCTGGCAGTTCATGCCCGCCACGGCCCGCCAGTACGGGCTCCGGGTCGGGGGCGGCGTGGACGAGCGGAGGGACAACGTGAAGTCGACCCAGGCCGCAGCCCGTTACCTGCGCGACCTCGCCTTCGAGTTCGGCGGCGACGCCCTGCTGCTGGCGCTCGCGGGCTACAACCGCGGCGAAAACGGGGTGCGCCGCGCCCTGAAGCGCCTGGACGACCCGTTCAGCGACCGCTCCTACTGGAAGCTGGTCGAGAAGAACCTGCTGCCGGAGGAGACCGCCCAGTACGTGCCGCGCTTCATGGCGGCGGCCGTCGCCGGCGAGGCCGGCCTTCCCTCTCCGCAGGTCCTGGCCGCGGCGGGCTACTGACGGCATCCGGGGAGCGAATCGCGA
>JAOTUO010000060.1 GCA_029863845.1 Myxococcales bacterium | reverse complement strand
GGGCGCAATGGGCGGATCTCCCCGACCGCTACCCGCCGTATCAGACCTGTCATCGTTACTTCCAGCAGTGGTGTCGGGATGGGACGCTGAAGCGTGTCCTGCACGCCCTAGCGAAGGATCTGTACGACCGGGGCGGGATCGACATCACCGAGGCCTTCATCGACGGCACCTTCGCGGGGGCCAAAAAGGGGGGCCTGCCGTCGGGAAGACGAAGCGCGGGAAGGGGACCAAGATCATGGCAATTTCAGACCGCGCTGGTCTTCCTATCGCCGCCGGGATCGCAAGTGCTTCGCCACATGAGGTCACCCTCGTGGACGAGACGATCGACAACGGCTTCCTCGAAGACGCGCCAGCCCGGCTGATCGGCGATCGTGCCTACGACAGTGATGGGCTCGACGAACGGCTGTGGAGGGAACGGGGGATCGAGATGATCTCGCCGCATCGCAACGGTCGAAAGCGCGCCCCGACCCAAGACGGACGACCCCTTCGCCGCTATCGGCGCCGCTGGAAGATCGAGCGCCTCTTTGCCTGGCTCCAGAACTACCGACGCCTCATCACACGCCACGAACGTCACGCCGAGAACTTCCTCGGGTTCGTGCACCTCGGATGCATCTGCATCCTATTGCGCCATTTTTGAGATGAGTTCTAGTCGAATGGCTTGACTCACGGTACTGCAGAACCCGCGGCATTAACCCAGAGTCGGTTGCGTCGGTCGTCCGATCCGCCCTTGAGTCGAATGCCTGAAACTGCTCGACAAGCGCCCAACAAGGCGCCGTAGCTGACACCGCACCGCTCCATCCAATCGAGCCGTGGTAGAGTCTGGCGGCGGGCCACGTGGCTGAGAGCCCCGGGGTCCCGAGCCCACCACGGCCGCGCTCCTCTACCTCGGCCTCGCGGGACTCACGCTCTCCGGTCGCCGCCGCACGAAGCGGTAGAATCGGCTTCAGAGCGGCGGCGCGCGCGGCGGCGGTGCCGGGCAGCCCGCGGAGGCGGCTGGCGCGGGCCGCCGCGGGCTTCCCGCGGAAGCACCTCTCTCAGCGAGGCCCGGGGCCGGCCAGCGATGATTCCGAACCTGATCTCACTCTCGCGGCTCGTGATGGCGGTCGCCTTCGTGCGCTACGCCAGCGACCCGGTGGTCGCCGTGGCGATCCTGTGTGCGGCCGGCGTCTCCGACTGGCTGGACGGCTGGGCGGCCAAGCGGCTCGGGCAGGAGACGCGCTTCGGCGCCGTGCTCGATCCGGCGTGCGACCGCGTCTTCATCGTCACGGTGCTCGTCACGCTGACGTTCGTGCACGACATCCCCGTCTGGATTCTCGGCGTGCTGCTCGCGCGCGACGTGGTCAACAGCATCGGCGCGGCGGCGATCTGGGCGCTGCGTCCGGAGTGGGTCGGCTTCCTGCGCGCGCGGTTCGCGGGCAAGGTGGTGACCACGCTCCAGTACTGGAGCGTGGTCCACATCGCGCTGGGGCTTCCCTTCTTCATCATCAGCCTGGGCGCCGTCGCGCTCGCGACGGTCTGGGCGCTCGGGGACTACGTCGCGGAGCTCCGCAGGCTGGCCGGCGCCTCGAAGCCGGCCGGCTCGCTGTAGGGGCGGCCGGCCCGGAGCACGCCCTGCCGGCTGCCGGGGGAAGCACGTCAAGCCGAGCGCGCGGTGGCTTCTTTAGGAGAATCAAAGGCGGGTGCGCCACGATTCGGGCGCCGGGTCACGGGATCGGACCCGACCGACCTGGACAAGTCCTCCCCTGGCAGCGCCCGGCGGCGACGTCGCCGCCGGGCGCGAGGTGCGTGTACCCCTTGACGACGTTCATGACGCGGGTCTTTCGCAGCCCGGCGGCACGCCCCGCCGCCGGCGTTTTCAACCGTCCCCGCGGCCGGTCGCCCGGCCCGGGGCGAGCCGGCGGAACCGGGAGGCGCCGTGCGGAGTCGAACGGTGCGGGCCAAGCGATCGAGGGCGCCGGGTTCTACGTCTGGGACGAGGATCCGCAGCACGCGCGAGACTGGGCTCGGGAGCTCGCCGGGACGCCCTCCGACCGGACCCGAGGGGGGGACAGTCCGTGAAGATCCTCTACGTAGAGGACGATCCGATCGCTCGCGAGTTCGTCTCGAGGGGCCTGCGGCGGAGCGGGTATGTCGTGGACGTCGCCGCGGACGACGACGTCGGCTTCCAGCGCGCCGCGTTCGGCGGCTACGACCTCATCGTCCTGGACGTCATGCTGCCGGAAGCCGACGGCTTCGACATCCTGAGGGAGCTTCGGGGCCTCGGCGTGGAGACGCCCGTGCTCTTCCTTTCCGCGCGCGCAGACGTCAGCGACCGCATACGCGGGCTCGACCTCGGCGCCGACGACTACCTGCCGAAGCCCTTCGCCTTCGCAGAGCTCGTGTCGCGGATTCGGGCCATCGCGCGGCGCCGGGGAGCGGAGCCGGCCGACGGGCGGCTGGTTCTCGCGGATCTCGTCCTCGACACGCGCCGCCACACCGTCGAACGCCGCGGCCAACGCATCGATCTCACCCGCAAGCAGTTCGGGATCCTCGAGCTGCTGCTGCGCAACGTCGGGATTCCACTCTCCCGCAGCCAGATCCTGGAGAAGGTCTGGGGCTACGGCTTCGAGACGCAGGAGAGCGCCATCGACGTCCACATCACCGCGCTGCGCAAGAAGATCGACGTCGGGTACGCGGCGCCGCTGATCGAGACCGTGAAGGGCCTCGGCTACATGGCCGCCTGCCGCTCGGATCCGGGGGCCGATGCGCATCCCAATGCGTAAGGTGCTCTCCGTCGGTACGCGCTGGGCGTTGCTCTACACCCTCGTGACGCTGATCGCCCTGTCGCTTCCCATCGGCTTCATCTACCTGAGCGTGAAACGTCAGATCGAGACGGACGCGCGCATGCTGCTCGAGTCGTATCTCGCGGAGGTGCGTTCCGAGGTGGAGGCCCACCCCGAGCGGCCCGAGGTGGCCGTGAGGGCGTTCACGTCGAGGCTGCGCCGGATCACGCCCGAGCTCGACTACGGAGCCGCACTCGTGCGGACGGATGGGTCCTACGCGTTCCGGGTCGGATCCCTGGAGAAGAGCGCTGCGACTCGCGTGCCCGGCACGTCGCGGGGGCTGGACTCCGCCGGGGGGGAGCCCGCGGGGCGCGACCCCTCCTACCTGGTCGTGACGACTCCGTTCGCCGCAGGAACCCTGGAGGCCGCGATCTCCGGCCGCAGCTTCGCCGGAAGCGTTCGCCAGATCCGGCGCCTGATGCTTCTCGCGGCACCGCTCGCCCTGGCGCTGAGCGCGCTGTGCGGCGCCTGGCTCGCCCGGCGGAGTCTCGCCCCGATCGCACACATGACGGATTCGGCGCGCCGGATCAGCGGGGAGAACCTCTCCGAGCGGATTCCCACCCGGGGAACGAATGACGAGCTGGATCGCCTGGCGGCCACGCTGAACGGAATGTTCGACCGGATCGGGGATGCCATGGAGCGGCTCCGGGGCGTCTCCGCAGATGCGGCGCATCAGCTGAAGTCGCCGCTCGCGAGCCTCCAGAACGAGATCGAGGTGACGCTCGAGCACGCGCGCCCGGACGAGGACACCCGCCGCCTGCTGGAGGGGATCCTGGGACAGGTCGCCGAGCTCGGGACCTCGGTGGGTGCGATGCTGCGGCTGGCTCGCTCGGAGTCGGGCCTGGGCGAAGGCCAGGCCGTCCCCGTCGATCTGGCGCGGCTCCTCGACGGCGTGGCCACTCTCTTCCAGCCGATGGCGGAGGAGCGCGGGATCACGCTCGAGCTGCTCGCCGGGGAGGTCGTCGAGATCCAGGGGGACGTTGCCTGGCTCCAGGAGCTCTTCTCCAATCTCGTCCACAACGCCATCGCGCACACGCACGCGGGTGGCCGGATCTCGATCTCCCACGTTGCGGGGCGCGACGCGGTCGAGATCCAGGTGGTCGACGACGGAGAGGGGATTGCGAAAGCGGAGCAGAAACGCATCTTCGATCGCTTCTACCGCATCTCGCAGGACCGCGGCGTTCCGGGAGCCGGACTCGGGCTCGCCCTCGCCCGGCAGATCGCGGTGGCCCACGGTGGGGCGATCCGCGTGGAGAGCGAGCCCTGCCACGGCTCGACGTTCACGGTTCGCCTGCCGAAGCGCGAACGTCCGCAGAGGAAGCTCAGCGGGAATGGGTCCGGCCCCGCGACGACGCCGCGCACGCGAGCCACCGCCGGTGCGCCGACCACTTCCTGCTCCACGATAAGGCCGCACGCTCCTCGTTGAGAACAACAAAGACGTCCCGCCTGGGGCGACTTTCGAAGCGACGGACGCGGTGCGATCATGGCCGCGTGGGGTGCTTCCGCGGACGATTCCATACAGGTGCGAACCGGAGGGCAGGATGGGGCTGCGTGGCGGCGGCGATCGCGAGCGCGTGGCTGCCGGCGGAAGCGCGGGCCCAGGCGCAGGATGCCGTCTCCGCGCCGCCCCCCACGTCCGCGCTGGTGCAGCGCGCCTTCGACAACCTGTACGCCGACGACTACATCCAGAGCCTGACGCTGACGACGCGGGCGCGCGGGGGGCGCGAGATCTCGCGCCGCTTGCAGGTGACGCGGAAGCAGAGCGTCCGGCCCAGCAAGACGCTGCTGCGGTTTCTGGAGCCGTACGAGATCCGTCGGACCTCGGTCCTGGTGCTGGAGAACGAGGGGGAATCGGACGACCTGTACGTGTATCTGCCCCGCGTGCGGCTGACGAGGCACCTGTCGTCGGCGCAGCGCAAGGACTCCTTCTTCGGGACGGACCTCTCGTACGAGGACGTGGAGCCGAAGCACGCGGCGAACTACGACTCGCTGCGGATGGGGCCGGGCTCGGTGGGCGGCCGGGCGTGCGAGCGGATCGACCTGCGCGCGCGTCCGCCCTACGAGTCGACGTACGAGCGACAGGTGTTCTGCATCGAGGTCGAGCGCGCGGTGACGCTCTCGATCGACTTCTACCGCAACGGCCGGGTGCTCAAGCGGCTCGAGGCCGATCCGCAGCACGTGACGCAGGTGGGGGGTCGCTACATCCCGTTCCGGATGACGATCGCGACGCCCAAGGCGCGATCCGAGACGCTGCTCGTGACGGAGGCGTACGAGCTTCGGCCCGAGGTCCCCGACGAGCTGTTCACGGCCTGGAACCTGGAAAGCGGGACGGCTCGCCGGGACCGATCGCGTGCCGCGGGCGGCGAGGCGGAGAACGCGCGGTGAAGGTGGAGATCCGTCGCGACCCCGACGCGGTGGCTCGCCGCGCGGCCGGCGTGGTGGCTGCGGACGCGCGCGCGGCGGTGGCAGAGCGCGGGCGCTTCACGCTGGCGGTGAGCGGCGGCACCACGCCGTGGAAGATGCTGCGGGCGCTGGCGGACGAAGACGTGCCGTGGCAGGACGTCCACCTGTTTCAGGTGGACGAGCGCGTGGCCTCCGCCAGCGATCCGGATCGCAACCTCGTCCGCCTGCGCGAGAGCCTGCTCGAGCACGCTCCGCTGCCCGAGGCGCAGCTGCACGCGATGCCGGTGGAGGACGTCGATCTCGAGGCCGCGGTGCTGCGCTACGCGCGCACCCTTGCGGACGTGGCCGGCTCGCGGCCGGTGCTGGACCTCGTCCACCTGGGGCTCGGGGCCGACGGCCACACGGCGTCGCTCGTTCCCGGGGACCCGGTGCTCGACGTCGAAGCGGCGGACGTTGCGCTCACTGCCAACCCTTACGAGGGTCGCCTCCGCATGACGCTCACCTACCCGCTGCTCGATCGGGCGCGGCGGATCCTCTGGCTGGTGACCGGCGCCTCCAAGGCCGACGTCCTCGTGCGGCTGCGCGGGGCGGACGCGTCGATTCCGGCCGGCCGGGTGCGCCGGGATCACGCCCTGGTGCTGGCCGATCGCGCGGCGGCCGGCGGCGCGGCGGGGTGAAGCGGCCGCGGCGGGGAAATCCAGGGCATTGAAAGCCGAGCCATTGCAATGGCTTATGACATAGTTCTGCGATACGCTTGCCGGTGGGTAAGGTGAGGGGACAAACCCACCCACAGCCACCTACACGCACCGGAGGGGCGTTTGGAACAATCGTACGACGACCTCGTCGGGGGCTCCGGACGCTCCGTCTACTACCGCCCCAGGCGCTACCGGCCGCGCGCGCTGCTGAGCCGGCTGCCCGCGCGCCTCGAGGTCGCGGGGCTGCCGGTCAAGCTGAACGACCTGAGCATGAGCGGCGTCTGCTACCAGCTCGGCGACGCCGAGACCGCGCCGCCGCGCGGCTCGGTGGTGCCGCTTCAGCTCTCGGTCGGCGACGTCGTCGCCTTCAGCGGGCGCGGCGAGGTCGTGAGGAGCCAGTCCGAATTTCCGCGAACGAAGGTGGCGCTGCGCCTGCTCGACGACCTGATCGAGCCCGCCGTCATCCAGCGGCTCCACGACAAGCTCGTGTTCGAGGACGCCATCCGGCGCGGCACGGACGTCTTCCGCGACGTCGCCGACGACTACAAGCGCGTGTGCGGGGACGGGGCGCTGTTCCTGAACCACTGGCGCGCCCTGCTCGACGACTGCGAGAAGAACCTGCGGCGAGACGCCCGCGACGACGGGCCGAAGGCCGTGCGTCGCTTCGAGGAGACCGCCGAGGAGCGGATGCGGAGCGAGTGGGAGGAGATCCGGCGGCGCGCGAACGAGGCCGTGGCCCCGGCCTTCGCGTCGAAGGCGCTCTTCCTGGCGACGAAGCGCTACACCGAGACGCAGCTGACCCCGCTTCTCATGTCCGCCCCCATCTGGCGGCGCGCGTTCGAGAAGCCCCTCGGCTACCCCGGCGACTACCGGCTGATGAACTACATGTACGATCCGTCGCGGCTGGGGAAGACGGCGTTCGCGCGGATCCTGCACCAGCTCGGGCGCGAGGAGCGGCTGACGGCGACGGTCCCCGCGCGCAAGGATCTCCTGGTCCAGCACATCCGCCGGACGGCGTCCCGGGTGCGGGGCGGCGCCGGGCGCCCGGTGCGCATCATGAGTGTGGGCGCCGGACCGGCGCGCGAGATCGAGGAGTACCTCGAGACGACCCCCAGCGTTCCGAAGATCGTGTTCTCGCTGATCGACCAGGACGAAGAGGCGCTGAGCTTCGCCCACCGGCGGATCCATCACGCCGCTCTCCGGCACGAGGGCCGCGTCGAGATCCACTGCCGGTACGTCGCGTTCCGGCAGTTCCTCGCGCGGCAGGAGCTGCTGGACGAGGTCCGGGACCAGGATCTCATCTACAGCGCCGGGCTGTTCGACTACTTGAGCACGCCGGTCGCCCGCATGCTCGTGACGCGCCTGTTCGAGCTCGTCGCACCTGACGGGTCGCTCGTGCTCGGAAACGCGGCCGATGACGCGCACGTGAAATGGGTGCCCGAGTTCGTCCTCGACTGGCACATGATCTACCGCACCGAACCCGACATGCGCGAGATGGCGGGCGACCTCGGGGAGGCGGCCAAGATCGAGATCCAGAGCGACCCGAGCAAGGCGTGGTCCTTCCTGGTCGCACGCCGCCTCTAGGGCGGAAGCGCGAAGCGAGGGCTCCGGCGACGATGACGAAGCCGCACCCGGAAGTCGCCGGCAGCCCCGGCGCGTCGGTGAGCGCCATCCAGGCGCATTACGACCTGAGCGACGACTTCTACCGGCTGTGGCTCGACGAGTCGCTGACCTACTCGTGCGCCCTGTGGGAGGCGGGCGACGACCTCGCGACCGCGCAGGCCCGCAAGCTCGACTTCCACGTCCGGCAGGCGCACGCCGCCGGGGCGCGGCGCGTCCTCGACATCGGCTGCGGCTGGGGCTCGCTGCTGCGGCGCCTGGTGGACCGGCACGGGGTGCAATCGGCCGTCGGCCTGACGCTGAGCGAGTCGCAGCTCAAGCACGTCGAGGGCCTGCGTCACCCGGGCATCGAGATCCGCCTGGAGGATTGGCGGGATCACGCGCCCGCGGAGCCCTACGACGCCATCCTCGGCCTCGGAGTGATGGAGCACCTGGTGCGTCCGGACACGCCGGCGCCCGACCGGATCGAGACGTACCGGCGCTTCTTCGCACGTTGTCGCGCGCTGCTGCGGCCCGGGGGGTGGATGTCGCTCCAGACGATCGCCTACGGGACGGGCGCGTTCACGACGGGGGCCATCTCCGCGATCTTCCCGGAGTCGGATCTCCCCCGGCTCAGCCAGATCGCCGCGGCCGCCGAGGGGCACTTCGAGATCGCGGCGCTGCGCAACGATCGCGAGCACTACGCAAGAACGTGTCGAGAATGGTTCGCCCGGCTGCGCGCCCATCGGGCGGAGGCGGCGGCGAGGGTGGGCGCGCACACGGCGAACCACTACGAGCGCTTCCTCGACGCCTCGTCGCGGGGCTTCGACGCGCAGATCTTCTGCCTGTTCCGAATCCAGCTGCGCAGGATCGACACGCCGGGCTGAAGCACCGGGAGTGGGGGTCGGAGACTTGGAACGACCGGGGAGCGGCGGGCTCGCGGCCGCCTGCGTCCGATTCTCCATCCGACACCCGGCGGCCGTCCTCGTGCTGTGGCTGCTCGCGGCCGCACTCGCGAGCCGGGGCGCGGCCGAGCTGGAGGTCGAGACCAACACCGACAGCGTGCTCAACCGGACGAACGCCAACTGGGCGCTGTACGAGCACTCCCAGGAGCTGTTCGGAGAGGACGAGGTCGTGGTCGTCGCCCTGGAGTCGGAGGTCCCCTTCGACCCGGCGCTGCTCGCGGAGGTCGATCGACTCACGGACGCGTTCCAGGGGATCCGCGGCGTCCGGCGCGTCGACAGCCTGGCGACGGTGCCGATCATCCGGGTGAGCGGCGACGGGACGCTCGAGCTCGATCCCGCGCTGGGGGACGGCCCGCCGGAGACCCCGGTGGCGGCCGCGGCGATGGCGGCACTCGTGCGCGGGGACCGGATCGCGCCGGGGAGCCTCGTGTCCCGGGACGAGCGCGTGTTCGCGATCAACGTGCTGCTCGAGGCGGATACGGAAGCGCTGTACCCGCAGATCCTCGCGCGCGTGCGGGAGGCGATCGGCGAACGTCGGGCCTGGGTCTCGGGCGTGCCCGTGTTCCGAATCGCGGCGGACGAGCGCACCCGCCGGGAGATCCTGATCTTCGTGCCGCTCACGGTCTGCGTGATCGGGGCGCTCCTCTTCGCGCTGTTCCGGAGCGCCGCGGCCGTCGTGATTCCGCTGGCGGCGAGCGGGCTCGGCACGTGGGCGCTGGTGTCGGCGATGGGCGCGCTCGGCGTGCCCCTCACGATCACCACCGCGATCCTGCCCTCGGTCCTGCTGGCGCTGGGCTGCGCCTACGTCATGCACCTGCTCACGGCGGGGGCCGGGGCCGGCGACCGCGAAGCGCTGGCGCGCGCGCTCGAGCCGGTGGCGCGGCCCATCGGCCTCTCGGGCGTGACGACCGCGATCGGCTTCCTCGCGATCGCCAGCGTGCCGATCGACGCGATCCGCTACGTCGGGGGATTCGGGGCGGTGGGCGTGCTGGCGGTCGTCCTCGCCGGTTTGACGGCGGCGCCGGCGGCCCTCGCCCTGTGGCCCGTGCCGCGCCGGTCGACGCGCATCGAAGCCGCGCTGCGCGGGCCCGCGCGGCGGCGGGTGGTGGAGTCGGCGCTGGGCCGTCCGCGCGTTCTCGTCGGAGCGTGGCTCGCGGTGCTCGCCGTCGCTGGGGTCGGAGCGCTGCGCCTCCAGGTGGATACGGACGTCACCCGGTGGTTTCCGGAGGGCAGCGAAGTCCGCGATGCCTGGGACTCGATCCGCGAGCGGCTCTCGGGGCTCACCCCGATCAACGTCCTGATCGAGTCGCAGGACGGGACGCCCGTGACGGAGGCCGCGCCGCTGCGGGCCATCGACGCGCTGTCGGCGTACCTGGGCGCGCTGCCCGTGGTGGGCAAGGCGGTGTCCGTCGCCGACCCGCTGCGCCAGATCCACGGCGGCTTCCTCGACGACCCGTCGCGCCCGCTTCCCGACGCGTTCGATCTGACCGAGCAGTACCTGCTGCTGCTGTCGAGCGTCGATTCGATGCGCGACCTCGTCAGCGACGGGCGCGAGGCCGCGAACATCCTGCTGCGGGTCGACAACAACGGCTCGAAGCCGATCCGGGAGCTGGCGGACGACGTGGACGCGTGGTGGCGGGAAAACGGCGTGGCGGGCTTCTCGGCCCGCACGACGGGCACGATGCAGGTCTTCGCCCAGTCCGAGGACGACATCGCCTACGGCCAGCTCCAGGGTCTCTTCTACGCGCTGGGCGGGATCGGCGGGATCTTGCTGCTGAGCTTCCGGAGTCCGCTCCTCGTCGGGACCGCGCTGCTCGCCAACTTCACGCCGGTGGCCCTGCTCTTCGGGCTGATGGGGCTGGCGGGCGTACCGCTGGACGCCGGCACGGTGCTGGTGGGCAGCATCGCCCTCGGCATCGCCGTGGACGACACCCTCCACGTGATCACCGGCTTCCACGCCGAGCGCCGCCGCGGAGCGACGCGACGGCAGGCGCTCGAGAGCGCCTACGGCCTCGTGCTGCCTCCGCTGGTGTACACGACGCTGGCGATCAGCCTGGGGTTTCTCGTCCTCGGGGTGTCGCCCTTCCAGTTCACGCGAAATCTCGGCCTGCTGACCGCCGCGGTGATGGCGATCTGTCTGGTCTCGAACGTGACGCTCCTGCCCGCGCTCCTGGCCCGCCTGCGCGCGCCCGCGCGCTGACGCTGCGCCGCGCGGGCGACCGCGCGGCGTGTCAAGTCGGGGCCGGGTACGGCCGAATCCGGGTTGGATGGGCCCTCCGAGCCGCGAAAAGCGAGCGCTCTACGCCGCTTACCAGCAGGAATTGCGGGCCGAGCGGATGCCGCAGCACGTGCGCATGGGCGCCGCGGTGGCCTTCGCCATCAACGCCGCGTTCGTGCTGCTCGACCGGCTGCTGTTCCCGGACCAGTTTGCATTCTTCATCGGCGTGCGGCTGGGGCTCGGCGCCACGCTGGCGGCGATCTACCTGCGCACCGGGACGCGCCATCCCCGTGCGTCGGCGCTGGCGCTGTGCCTCGCCCTCGGCGTCGGCATGCTCTCGATGATCTACGCGACCGACGGGCCCAACAGCAGCTACTACGCCGGGCTGATCCTGCTCTTCGTCGGCATGGGGGTGCTGCTGCCGCTGAGCGCCCTCGAGTCGGCCGCGGTCTGCGCCGCGATCTCGGCCGGGTTCGCCGCCCTGCCGTGGGCGGCGGATCACGTGTTCGATGCGGGGCAGTTCGGGATCCACCTGTTCTTCCTGACGATGGCGAGCGGTCTCGGGATCGCGAGCTGCGGCTTCCTCGACCGCCTGCGCCTGAACGATTTCGTCCAGCGGCGCGAGATCGAGCGGGCGCGCGACCGGCTCGAGGAGATGGACCGCGTGAAGTCGCGCTTCACCGCGAACGTGCACCACGAGCTGCGGACGCCGCTGACGCTCACGCTGGCGCCGCTGGAGGCGATGCTGGGCGGCGATTTCGGCGCGGTGTCGGAGCTTCAGCGGGGCTATCTCGCGACGATGCACAGCAACGCGCAGCGGCTGCTCAAGCTGATCAACAACCTGCTGGACCTCTCGAAGATCGAAGGCGAGCAGCTGCGGCTGAGGCGGCGCCCGACGCAGCTGACCGCCCTGGTGGAGGCGCTGGTGGTCGGCGCGCGCCCGCTGGCGGAACGCAAGGGCATCGCGCTCGCGGCGCGGGGCCTCGAGGATCTGCCGCTCGTGAACGTGGACGGCGAGGCCATCGACAAGGTCCTCGTCAACCTCGTGGGGAACGCCCTCAAGTTCACCGAGCGCGGGGGGCGCATCGAGGTGTCCGGGGAGCCGGCGGCGGAGGGCGGCGTTCACCTGGTGGTGGCCGACACGGGCGCCGGCCTGCCCGCCGACCAGCTCGAGCGCATCTTCGACCGCTTCGCGCAGGTGGACGCCTCGGCCACGCGGCAGCACGAGGGCACCGGAATCGGGCTGGCGCTGGCGAAGGAGCTGGTCGATCTGCACGGGGGGCGGATCTGGGCGGAGAGCGAGGGGCTCGGCCGCGGCGCGCAGCTGCACGTGACGCTGCCGGCGGGCGAGCCGGACGCGGAGACCGGGGAGGACGTCCTCGAGACCGGGTCGGGTGAGACCGTGGCCCTGGGGAGCTCGATCCGGGCGATGGCGGGCGAGGTGGGTCTCGAGAGCGAGCTCCGGCTCGTCGAGGTCCGCCGCAGCGTCGAGCGCAGCGAGCACGCGGAGGCCGGGTCGGATGCCGAGCCGGCGGTGGCCGAGGGGCCCGCGGGAGCGCCCGAGGTGCTGGTGGTCGAGGACAACCCCGACATGCGGCAGCTCCTCGCGTTCCTGCTGCGCCGCGAGTTCCGGGTGCGGCTCGCCCGCAACGGCCGCGAAGCGCTGGAGGCGGTGCGGGAGCGGCCGCCGGAGCTGATCCTGACCGACGTGATGATGCCCGAGATGTCGGGCACGGAGCTGTGTCGCGCGATCAAGGGCGACCCGCAGACGGAGGGGATCCCCGTCGTCCTCGTCACGTCGAAGGCCGAACGCGAGATGAAGGTGGAGGGGCTCGAGCTCGGTGCCGACGACTACGTCACCAAGCCGTTCCATCCCCGGGAGCTGATGGCCCGCGTGCGATCGCTGGTGCACCTGCGCCGGCTGCAAGAGGAGCTGGCCGAGCGCAACGAGCGCCTCGAGCGCACGAACGCCGACCTCGAGACCGCGCTGATGGATCTGAAGGAAGCGAGCACGCAGCTCGCCCAGTCCGAGCAGCTGGCGGCGGTGGGAGAGCTCGCGGCCGGCGTCGCCCACGAGGTGAACAACCCCATCAACTTCGCGACGAACGCCTTGCAGACGCTGCGGAGCTACGTGGCCGACATCCAGAGC
Source organism: Myxococcales bacterium (assembly GCA_029863845.1). Classification (GTDB taxonomy): domain Bacteria; phylum Myxococcota_A; class UBA9160; order UBA9160; family SMWR01; genus JACZXC01. The sequence continues at coordinate 3,327 of JAOTUO010000060.1, read as the reverse complement.
GTCGCGGTGAAGGCCGCGGCGATCGACTGGACGGATCCCGACCGCGCCCGCCGCGAGACGGCCGGGCTCGAGAAGCTGCGGCGCGAGCTCGACATGGACGAGACCGCCGACGCGCTCGGGGAGCTGGTGGGCATCGTCGTCGAGGGCCTCGACCGCACGCGGCGCCTGGTGGGCGACCTGCGCGATTTCGCGGCGCCGCCCCAGGGCGGGCGCTCGGAAATCGACGTGAGGGCCGGGCTGGAGTCCACCTTCCAGCTGATGCGCTACGCGATGCGCCAGGCGGGCGCGCGGCTCGAGACCGAGCTGGCGCCGAGCGTCCCGCGAGTCGCCGGCGAGGCCCGCGCGCTGAACCAGGTATTCCTCAACCTCCTCAAGAATGCGACCGAAGCGCTCGAAGGCGCCGGAGGAGTCGTCTGCGTGCGCCTGAGCCACGAGGGGGACCAGGTCGTGATCGAGGTCCGCGACGATGGGCCCGGGATCCCGTCCGCGCACCGGGAGCGGCTCTTCGAGCCCTTCTTCTCCACCAAGGGGGCGGGCCGCGGGACCGGCCTCGGCCTCTCGATCTGCCGCCGCATCGTGAGCGAGCACGGCGGTTCCATCGGGGTGGAATCTTTCGAAGGGGGCGGAGCGACCTTCACGGTGCGGCTGCCGGTCCACGGAGACGAGCGTGCGGCCTAGGCCGGATCGGATCGTCGACTACCGGGAGTACCCGGTCCTCTACGTCGACGACGAGCCGGAGAACCTGCGGATCTTCGAGCTGAGCTTCCGCCGCGAGTTCCAGATCCTCACCGCGACCAGCGCCGAAGCGGGGCTCGAGATCATCAACGGGCATCCCGTGGCGCTGGTGCTCTCGGATCACCGCATGCCGGGGATGACGGGCGTCGAGTTCCTCGCGCGCGTGTGCGAGATCGCGCCGGAGACCGTGCGGATCCTCGTGACCGCCTACGGCGACGTCAGCACGCTCCAGAGCGCCATCAACAACGGCTCGATCTACCGCTACGTCCCCAAGCCCTGGACGCCGGATGAGATGCGCGTGACGCTGCGCCGCGCCGTAGAGGTGTATGCCCTCGACCGCGAGCGCATCCAGCTGGTGCACGAGCTCACGCTGCTGAACCGCATCTCGCGCTCCCTGAACAGCGAGCTCGAGCTCGAGCCGCTGCTCGACCGGCTGCTCTCGACGGTGATCGAGGAGCTCGGCTACGACGCCGCGGGGATCCTGTTCTTCGACGCCAGGGGCGAGGTCCTCGCCTGGGGGCACTTCGCTCCGGAGAGCGACGTCGCCGGTTCGCTGCGCGACCTCAAGATCACGCAGCGGACGGCGCCCGATTTCATGCGGCGCCTGATGAACGGGAAGGCGCAGCTGCTGCACATCGATCAGGCGCTCGAGCTCGAGGGGCCGATCCGCAACTGGGTCACCGAGGTGGCGGCCGAAGAGACGCTGGTCGTCCCGCTGGTTGGCAAGAACGGCGTGCTGGGCGCACTCGCCGTCGACAATCGACGCGGCGGTCGCAGGTTCACGGGAGACGATCAGACGCTGCTCGAGGGGCTCAGCAATCAGGCGGCGACCGCCGTCGAGAACGCCCGGCTCGTCGAGGACCTGCGCCGCTCCCGGGAGCAGATCCTGCGCGCCGACCGGCTCGGCACGCTGGGGACGCTGGCCGCCGGGCTGGCCCACGAGATCAACAACCCGCTGGTCACGATCCACACCTTCCTGAGCATGGCGCCGGAGAAGCGCGAGCAGGACGATCCGGAGTTCTGGAGCAACTACCACGCCCTGGCGTGCCGCGAGGTCGACCGCATCCGGCGGCTCGTCGACTCCATGCGCCGCCTCGGCCGCAGCAGCGGCACCGACGCGGCGACCGAGCACTTCGATCCGGGCGAGCTGGCGCAGGAGGTGCTGACCCTGCTGCAGCGCGAGGCCAGCCGCGCCCGGGTGGCGATCCGCCTGGACCGCGAGTCGGAGGTCCCGAAGATCACCGGGGTCAAGGACCACGTCCAGCAGGTCCTCATCAACCTCACGCTCAACGCCATCCACGCCTCGCCCGAGCACGGCGCGGTGCAGCTGCGGGTGTTTCCGGAGCGTGGGGAAGCCGCGGTCTGCGTCGAGGTGAGTGACAGCGGGCCCGGCATCCCGGAGGAAGACCTGGAGCGGATCTTCGACCCGTTCTTCACGACGAAGGGCCCCGACCAGGGAACCGGCCTGGGCCTCATGATCTGCCATCGGATCGTGTCGGACCACGGCGGCACCATCGAGGTCCGCAGCCAGGAAGGGCAGGGGGCGACCTTCTGCGTCCGGATCCCGGTGGGCTCCGACCTCGGGCAGGGCGCCACGACGCCGAGCGCTTGACCCCGGGACGCGCGCATTCGCTATCCTACAAGGCCAGGGCGCCTTCCGGGGCGCCGCCGGGCCGATCCCCTCCAGGAGAGTTCCGCCGCGTGCACGCCCGATTGCTGGTCGCCGCCCTCGTCTCAATGACCGCGGTCAGCCTGCTGCCCGCGGTCGGGCGGGCGGCGCCGAGCATCGCGCTGGTCCCGATCGTCGTTCACAGCTCCGTGAGTGAGCCCCATTACCTGAGCAACGGGCTGGCGGAGATGCTCGCCGCGCGGCTGGAGCAGTCGGGCGAGATCTCGGTGATCCGCGTCGAGTCGAAATCCGCTCCCACCACCCGGCTGGAGCCCGTCCTGCAGCTCGGACGCTCGGCGGGGGCGGACTACGTGATCTACGGTTCGTTCACCCAGTTCGGGGAGGGCGCCAGCCTGGACGTGCGTTGCGCGGCGCTCAACGGCTCGGGGCCGGAGACCGAGCGCCGCATCTTCATCCAGTCGGGAACGGTGGCGGAGATCATCCCGCAGCTCGAAGAGCTGGCCCAGAAGGTCAAGCGCTACGTGATGGCCGGCGCGCCGCCGGCCCCTCCCGCACCGGAGCCGGTCGCGCCGGCGGCGGGGGAAGCGGCGGATGCCGCCGTCAACGCCGAGTCCTACGAGAGCCTTCTCCGGCGCGTGGATGCGCTGGAGCGCTCGGTCTACAGCGAGCCCCTGAGGCAGTCCAGCGACGGGGCGTCCGGCGCAGCGGAGGAGGGGGCGACGGCCTCCGTCGATCCGCCGAGCGACGACACGAGCGTGCGCTAGACTCCGCCGCCGTCCGGTCCTCCGGACCGGCGCGCGTTCGCAACGGGGCGGTGTAGCTCAGTCGGTTAGAGCGGCGGCTTCATAAGCCGTAGGTCGTTGGTTCGAGTCCAACCACCGCTACCACGTAACTGCCCAAGGCCACGACGGATGTCGAGCTCGCTTGCGGGGTGGAGATGCGCGCAGGCTCCCGCCGGTGCG
>JAOTUO010000059.1 GCA_029863845.1 Myxococcales bacterium | reverse complement strand
CCCGCGCCGCCCGGGCCACAATGCCCGGCGTCGGGCGGACATGATGGCCAGCAAGCAGCGCGTTCTCGTCGCCGGCGGCGCCGGCTTTCTGGGATCCCACCTGTGCGACCGGCTCGTCGCGGCGGGTCACGAGGTCCTCTGCCTCGACAACTACTTCACCGGCGACCGGCGCAACATCGGGCACCTGCTCGCCCACCCGCGCTTCGAGGCGATCCGCCACGACGTCACCCAGCCGGTCCTGCTCGAGGTCGACTGGGTCTTCAACCTGGCGTGCCCGGCATCGCCGGTCGACTACCAGTACAACCCGATCAAGACGCTCAAGACCTCCGTGATGGGTTCGCTCAACCTGCTGGGGCTCGCGAAGCGCGTGCGCGCCCGCATCCTGCAGGCCAGCACGAGCGAGGTCTACGGCGATCCCGAGGTGCACCCGCAGCCGGAGGGCTACTGGGGCTACGTCAACCCGATCGGTATCCGCTCCTGCTACGACGAGGGCAAGCGCTGCGCGGAGACGCTCTTCAGCGACTACCACCGCGCGCACGGCACCGACATCCGGATCGCTCGCATCTTCAACACCTACGGGCCGCGCATGGCGCTCGAAGACGGCCGCGTGATCAGCAACTTCGCGTTGCAGGCCCTGAGCGGGGAGCCGCTCACCGTCTATGGAGAGGGACGCCAGACCCGCTCCTTCTGCTACGTCGACGACCTCGTCGAGGGGCTCCTGCGCCTGATGGCCTACGAGGGGAACGATTGCTTCGAGCCCTGCAACCTGGGAAATCCCGGCGAGTACTCGATGCTCGAGCTCGCGCGGATCGTCCAGGAGGTCGCGGGGACCGACCTCGCCATCATCCACCAGCCCCTGCCCGAGGACGACCCCGCGCAGCGGCAGCCGGACATCGGCCGGGCCAAGCGCAACCTCGACTGGGAGCCCGCGACCCCACTGCGCGAAGGCCTCGCGCGCACGGTCGCGGACTTTCGCGAGCGCCTCGCAGCCGGCGAATCCCGCGCGGACTACCTGGGGCGGCGGGCCCGCCAGACCTAGGCGCCCGTCGCGGGCGTCACGCCGAGGGGGTCTGGAAGCGAAAGCGGGTGTGGCCGATCTGGATCTCGTCGCCGTCGGTGAGCCCGACGGAGCGGATGCGCTTGCCGTTGACCTTGGTGCTGTTGGTGGACTGGAGATCCTCGATCGTATAGGTCTGCGTCGCCTCGTCGAACGAGATGATGGCGTGCTCACGGCTGATGCTCTCGTCCAGGAGCGTGATATCGGTGGTCGGGTTGCGCCCGATGATCGTCTCCTCGGACTGCAGCGCGTAACGCATGCCCTCGAAGCCGCCGTTGCAGATCACGAGAACCGCGCCCGCGTCCGGATCCTCTTTGGAAGCGCCAGCCATCGACACTCCCCCTCCCGCGAGTCGGTGCCCCTCCGTCATCGGCCGAAAGCGCCCCACCCTTGACCCGAAAGGCTAGAGGCGCCGGTGCCGCAGGGCGGGGAGGGCGCCCCGCACCCGCTCCAGGTCGGCGGGATCGCAATCCGCGACGACTACGCCGGGGCGGTCCGCCGCCCGGGCGAGCACGAGTCCCCAGGGATCGACGATCATCGAACGCCCGTAGCTGGAGCGATCCACGCTGTGGCGCCCGCACTGGGCCGGCGCCACCACGAAGGCCTGGTTCTCGATCGCCCGGGCGCGCAGCAGCACCTCCCAGTGGTCCTTCCCCGTCTCCGGTGCGAAGGCGCTGGGGACGGCGATCCAGCGCGCGCCGCGATCGGCCATGGCGCGGAACAGCTCCGGAAAGCGCAGGTCGTAGCAGACGGCGATTCCCAGCGGTCCGAAGGGGGTCGCGGCGACGGTCACCTGCTCGCCCGGCGCGATCGTGGCCGACTCCGTGAAGACCCCGCCGCCGCGGGCGCGCAGGTCGACGTCGAACAGGTGGATCTTGCGGTAGATGGCCTCGATGTCGCCCTCGGGTCCGACGAGCACGCTGGTGTTGTGTACGCGTGCGTCCGCCTCGGCGGACTCCGGAAAGGTGCCTCCGAGCAGCCAGACGCCATGCGCTTTCGCGAGCTCGCGGACGACGCCGACGATCTCGCCGTCGAGGCCCTGGGCGCAGGGGATCGGAGCGCCTTCGCGCCGCAGGTAGGCGAAGTTCTCGGGCAGGGCGACGAGCTCCGCGCCCCCCTGCACGGCGGCGTCCACCAACTCGCGGGCCGCGGCGAGGTTGGCCGCGAGGTCATCGGTCGAGGTCATCTGTACGACGCCGACGCGCATGGGCTGTTCCGGGGGACGAGCTTCGGCTAGCGGAATTCGGAGGGGTCGACACCGGTGCGGCGGATCACGTCGTAGAAGTCCTTGCGGTCCTTCTTTGCGAGCCGCGCGGCGCGGCTGATGTTCCCTTCGCAGCGCCGCAGGAGGCCGACCACATAGCGGGTCTCGAAGGCGCGCTTCGCCTCCTTGAAGGAGGGAACCGCGTCGCCCGCGGCCGCCAGCAGCAGCGCCTCGGCGGTGATGGCGCCACTGCCCGCGAGCTTGATGGCCTGCCGGATCCGCTCGGCGAGCTCACGCACGTTGCCGGACCAGGTCTCGGCGACCAGCGCGTCGCGGGCGTCGGACGTAAAACCGACCGGGGTGATCCCTTCCTCATCGGCGAACAGGCGCAGGAAGTGGGCCGCTAGCGGCAGGATGTCCTCGTGTCGTTCGGCCAGGGGCAGCACCCGGATCGTGAGGTGCGGCAGGTCGCCAAAGGGCGATCCCTTCGGGTCGGCGGGCGACGAGGCGATCACGCGCGCGGTCAGCGGAGTGGTCGCGCCGTCGCCACCGCGTTGGTACCGGCCTTCGACCAGCGCCTTGGCCAGCGTCTGGCGATGGGGCTCCGCCAGCCGGTCGATCGAATGCAGGAATAGGGTGCCCGTCGCCGCGCGTGCCGCGGCGCCCAGGTGCTCGTCGGGCAGCTGGGCATGGGCGGACTCGGCGCACCCGAAGATCTCGCGGCCGAGGAGGGCGTCGTTGACCGCGCCGCACGAGACGCTGAGAAAGGGCCCGTTGGCGCGACTGCTCCAGGCGTGGATCGCGCGGGCGATGTGCTCCTTCCCGCTGCCGGGGGGGCCAACGACGCGAACCGGGAGCGAGGCGCCGGAGGCCGCCAGCGCCTGTTCGACAACTTCTTGTGTCGCGCGCGCCGAACCGACGATGCGATCGCCGCGGCGACGGCCGGCGGGCCGGTCGATGGTCGCGCCGGAACCGTTGCTGGCGGCCTGGCGGTGCACTCCCGATTCGCTCATGGCGCGCTCGCTCCGGCGTGATCGTTGCGGGTGGTCCTCCACCCCGACCAGAGGCCCGTCGGAATCCGGACTCCGGCCTGAGCACCCTATGGGGCGCCGGGGATGCTTGTCAATGTGTTTGCGGGTGTCAACCGCCCCAAAATCCCTGCTTTGACGAAAAGCGCCGAGGCCGCATACTGGCGCCCGGGGGGAAGTCGTGACGAACGCCGAGTCGACGCCGCCCTGCCCCGAGGCCCCCGTGCGTCAACTGCCCGACGCGCTGGTCGATCAAATCGCGGCGGGCGAGGTCGTCGAGCGCCCCGCGTCGGTGGTGAAGGAGCTCGTCGAGAACGCGCTCGACGCCGGCGCGCTTCGCATCCGCGTGGAAGTGCGCGCGGGGGGGAGCGACTGGATCGCGGTGACCGACGACGGGCGGGGAATGAGCGCCGCCGACGCCCGGCTCGCGCTGCGCCGCCACGCGACCAGCAAGATCGCTTCGGCGGAGGATCTCCATCGCATCGCCACCTACGGGTTCCGCGGCGAGGCGCTCCCGGCGATCGCCGCGGTGTCGCGGCTTCGACTTCGCACTCGGCCCCGCGGCGCGGCCACGGCCTTCGAGCTGCGCGTGGATGACGGGCGCCAGGTCGGGGAGCGGACGACGGGGGGACCCGAAGGGACGCGCGTGGAGGTCACGGACCTGTTCGGCGCGGTGCCCGCGCGGCGCAAGTTCCTCAAAACGGTGACGACCGAGTGGGGCCACGTGGCCGACTGGCTGGCGCGCTCGGCCCTCGCCCGGCCGGACGTCCACTTCGACGTGCGCCGCGACGATCGCCCCGCACTCGTGTGGCCGACCGCGGTCGACCCCCTGGATCGCATCGCGGCCGTGGTGAGCGAAGACGATGCGGCGGCCTTCGTGCCGGTGGCCCGCGAGGAGGGCAGGGCGGCGCTGCGAGGCTTCGTCTCGCGGCCCGACCGCCACCGCGGCACGCTGAGCGGCGTCTACTGGTTCGTCAACCGACGGCCGGTTCGCGATCGGCTGCTCCAGCACGCCCTGGTGGAGATCTACCGCGACCTGCTGCCGCGGGGACGCTTTCCGGTGGCGGTGCTCTTCCTCGACCTCCCGCCGGAAGCGGTGGACGTCAACGTGCACCCGGCCAAATGGGAGGTGCGCTTCGACGACCCCGGAGCGATCCACCGGCTCGTGCGCCACGGCGTGCGCGCCGCGATCGAGGAGCGGCGGTGGGTCGCGCCCGCGGGCGACTCCGCGCCCGGGGCCGCGCGCCGGCCCCCCGTCGGGGCGCCCGCCACCGACTGGATCTTCGCGCGCCCCTCGGTTCCGGGGTCCTTCCCCGCGGGGACTGACGCCGCGCCCGGGCTCCCGGATCCGGGCGGGGCGCGGGCGGCATCGCAGGTCCGTTTCGGTGCCCTCCGGCTCCTGGGGCAGCTGCTGGCCACCTATCTCGTGCTGGAGGCGAAGGAGGGGCTTCTGCTGGTGGACCAGCACGCGGCGCACGAGCGGGTTCTCTACGAACGGCTGCGAGCGGAGTGGCTGGAGCGGGGCGTCGCCCGGCAGGGCCTGCTCGTTCCGGCAGCGGTTCCGCTCGATCCCGTGCAACTCGCGGCCCTGATCGACTGCGGGGCCGACGCGGCGCGACTCGGCTTCGAGATCGAGCCCTTCGGTGCGGACACCGTCGCGGTGCGCAGCGTGCCCGCGCTGTTGTCCGGGCGGGATCCGACGGCGCTCGTGCGCGACCTCGCGGACGAGATCTCGGCAGCCGGGCTCGACACCGGAATGCCGCAAACCGGCCCACGGGCCCTCGAGGCCGCCGATCGCGTCTTCGCGTCGCTGGCCTGTCACAGCGCGCGGCGCAAGGGGGAGGCGCTCGACGAGCGCGAGCAGCGGGCGCTGATCGACGCCGTGGACGCGATCCCCTGGGCGCCGACCTGTCCCCACGGCCGCCCGGTCTTCATCCCGTTCGAGCTGGCCGACATCGAGCGGCGCTTCGGACGTCGCTGACCCTGCGGCGCGCGTCCGGGCGGGGCAGGGCGCGCTAGCCTGCGGCCATGACCGCCGCTCCCCACGACCCCCGGCCGCCGGTCGTCGTCGTCACGGGTCCGACCGCTTCCGGCAAGACCGAGCTGGCGGTCGAGCTGGCATTGGAGTTCGACGGCGAGATCGTCAACGCCGACTCCGTGCAGGTCTACCGCCATCTGGACATCGGGACCGCGAAGCCGGGGCCCGAGCTCCGCGCCCGGATTCCCCACCACCTGCTCGACGTCGTCGATCCGGACGTTCCCTACAGCGCCGGGCGCTACGCGGTCGAGGCCCGGGCCGCCGCCGCCGCGATCCACGAGCGGGCCCGGGTGGTGCTGCTCACGGGCGGAACCGGGCTCTACATCCGGGCCTTCTGCGAGGGTCTGCTGGCCGACGGCGCCGCCGACGCCGAGCTGCGTGACGCCCTCGAGCGTGAGCACGCGGACGCCGTGGCGGCCGGGGACCCGCAACGGCTGCACCGGCGCCTCCAGGACCGCGACCCCGACGCGGCGGCCGGCATCCACCCCCACGACCTGCGCCGGGTCATCCGCGCCCTGGAGATCCGCGAGCGCTCCGGCGTGAAGGCCTCCGCGCAGCGGCGCACGCACCGCTTCGGCGACCGTCCCTACGCGACGCTCCACCTCGCAATCGACCCGGGTCGCGACGCCCTGGACGCGCGCATCGACGCGCGCTGCCACCGGATGATCGAGGCGGGGCTGCTGCAGGAGGTGCGCGCGCTTCAGGAGCGCGGCTTCGGACCGGCTCTGCGCTCGATGCAGGCGATCGGCTATCGCCACATGGCTGCCGTCGTCGCGGGTCACGACACGCTCGCCAATGCGCGGGCGGCCATGCAGCGCGATACGCGGCGATTCGCCCGGCGCCAACGCACCTGGCTGCGCGGCGTGCCGGAGGCAGTCTGGCTCAAGCCCGATGACCGGGATCAGATCTTCAAGCTCGTGGAGGCGTTGCTGCGCGGGCGGCGCTAGTCGACGTAGTTGATGCCGAACTTGATGTACAGGGGCGGCGTCTCGATGTCGACGAGCCCATCCTGGCGCTCCGGCAGCGCGTAGAGGGGATCCATGTTGGTCTCGAAGGGCAGGAGGACGATCCCGGGGAGCAGCTCGAGGGCCCCCGCGAGCGCGCGGAAGCCGGCTCCGAAGGTCTGCATGCCGATGTTCCAGGCGAGGCCGGGGACGAAGTAGGCGATGCGCACGCCCCGCGTGTCCTCGATATCCCGGATGTTGACGAAGATCGATTTCACGCCGACGTAGGGTCCGCACACCACGTCGAGTGGCGACATCAGGAGGTTGCTGGCCGAGCGCTTGAGGGTCTCCGGGCTGGCCCCGGCCGGGCTCGCCCCCAGCAGCGCGAGGGCGAGCAGGGCCGCGAAGAGGCATCGTCCGCGTCGGAGCGAGGTCACGATCGTTCCTCCCTGGGTCGGCCGCGGACGCTCCGGCAGAGCCGATCGCACCGTCGCGACGCCGCGAGCCACCCTAAAGGCGCTCGGCCCGGCTTGTCAAGACGGCGGTGTCGGCGCCGCCCGCGGTCTCGCGTGTTGCCCGGCAAAGCCCACGCGATACCCTGCGACCGCGAAGCCGCCGGCGAGCCGGGGATTCCGGCGGCCCGCGCCTCCGTAAAGCACGAGCACGGCCCGGTTTCGATTCCATGTCGCCTGCATCGAAGCTTCCGATCATCGCGATCGTGGGTCGCCCGAACGTCGGCAAGTCGACCCTCTTCAACCGCTACGCGGGCCGCCGGCGGGCGCTGGTCGAAGACCAGCCCGGCATCACGCGGGACCGCATCGCGGAACAGGTCGAAGTCGCCGGCCGGGCCGTGCTGCTGGTGGATACGGCCGGTCTCGACCCGGACGCCGACGCTGGCCTACCGGCCGCGATCCAGGCGCAGGCGCGCGCGGCGGTGGCCGACGCCGACGCGATCCTGTTTCTGGTCGATGCGAAGAGCGGGCTGCTCCCCGAGGACGAGGCGCTGGCGCGCACGCTGCACCGCACCGCGAAGCCGCTCGTCCTCGCCGTCAACAAGATCGATCTCCCGCAACACGAGCCGCGGGTCGGTGAGTTCCACGGCCTCGGCTTCGAATCGGTGCACGCGGTGTCGGCAGAGCACGGCCGCGGCGCCTGGGACGCACTCGAGGCTCTGGTCGCCGCCGTGCCGGAAGCCGTCGCGCCGGAGCCGACGCAGGAGGGCTTGCGCATCGCGCTGGTCGGCCGCCCCAACGTGGGCAAGAGCTCGCTGGTCAATCGCCTCGCCGGTGGCGAGCGGGTGGTCGTGTCGGAGGTCCCGGGCACCACCCGCGACGCCATCGACACGCGGATCGAGCGCGACGGCGAGGTGTTCACGATCGTCGACACCGCCGGCCTGCGCCGCGCCGGCCGGCGCACGCGCGTCGCGGAGCGCGGGAGCGCGCTGATGACGGTGCGCTCGCTCGAACGGGCGGAGGCGGCCCTCATCGTGCTCGACGCCGCGGAGGGCTTCACCGACCAGGACGCGCGCGTTGCGAGCCTGGCGCGGGAGCGCGGCTGCGCGACGGCGGTGCTGGCCAACAAGTGGGATCGCCTCGGCGGAGAGGGCGACGGCGACCGCGACGCCCTGCGCGAGGCGATCCGCCGGGGACTGCGCTTCATGGAAGACGCGCCCGTGCTCGCCACCTCGGCAAAGACCGGATTGGGCTGCGAGCGCATCTTCCCCCTGGTGCGCCGCATCGTTCGCGCGGCCGACCGGCGGATCAGCACCGGAGAGCTCAACCGCTGGCTGCGCGCGGCCGTCGAGCGGCACGAGCCGGCCATGGCCCAGCGCGGCTCGCGTCGCCGCCCGCTCAAGTTCTTCTACGCCACGCAGACGGGGGTGAGGCCGCCCACGTTCGTGCTCTTCTGCACCGAGCCCGCCGCCGTGCAGACCTCCTACCGCCGCTTCCTGGAGAACCAGCTGCGCGAGGCCTTCGACCTGGAGGGCACGCCCGTGCGCCTGCGGCTGCGCGCCCGGGGCGAGCCCGCGTACGCGAAGGGCTGATAGACTCCCGCTCGTCGATTCCGGACGGGAGGCGTGATGGCGCGAAAGCATCCCAAGGACGAAACGACGGCCGACCTCATGATCGGGGAGTTCGAGTCGGCCGCCGACCGGATCGCCGACTGGGTGGGCGCGCACGCGGCGCTCGTGGCCGGAGCGGTCGTCGTGTGCCTGGTGGCGGCCGCCGCCTACGGCGGCTGGAGCTCCTGGAGCAACCGGCGTCAGCTGAGCGCCTCCAACGCCCTCGACACGGTCGAGTCGGCCTATTGGACGGCGATGGGCGCGGCTCCGGGGGCCTTCGAACTTCCGGAGCTGGCCAACCCCGATACGGCGAAACAGATCAACGCGCAGTACGCCGAGCGATTCCGGACGGTCCAGGAAGAGCACTCCGGCACGGTCGCCGGAGCTCTGGCCGGCCTCCAGCGCGGGGATCTGGTGGCGGCTGGCGGCGACCCTACGGTCGCGATCGAGATCTGGCGAACGACCGTGGCCGCCACGTCGCGCAACTCGAGCGTTCGCGCGATCCTGCTCGAGCGCATCGCCGAGGCCCAGGAGGCGTCCGGCCAGTGGCTCGCAGCGGCCCGGACCCACGAGCAGGCCGGGGAGATCTCCGCGTTTCCGCTGCGGTACTGGTCGCTCGCCGACGCCGCCCGCTGTTACGCGGCGGGCGGTGAGCCGGAGCGCGCCCTCGCGCTCTTCGAGCGCGTAGAGGCCGCGCCCACCGGGCTGCGGCTGCCGGTCCACATGCGCATGCAGCTGCGGGAGCTGAGGGCCGCGGCGGCGTCCTGAACGGGCCCCGGGCTTCGGATCCGCCCCTAGTTCCCCTTTCAGATAACGTCCGATAAGAAGGATTATGTCAAATAGAACCCAGGGTCCGGAGGCGCCCGGACGGCCCCCGGCCCGGCAGCCCCGGGCGCCCTCTCGCCGCCTTCGCAATCGCTGGGGGTTGTGCTATAGGCGCCCGACCTTTCGGGGGTACCCGCACGGTGGGCAGAGCCCATCCCCAGATCGAGACCGGGACGCTCGAAGCGTTGCGGGAGCACTATGACAGCCACGGCCAGGGTCACGTCTTCCGCTTCTGGGATCGACTCGACGCCGCCGGTCGCGAGCGACTTCGGACCCAGGCCGCGGCCATCGACCTGCCGGCCGTGCTGCGCGCCCACGCGGCGAGCGCCGCAGCGAAGCCCGGCGCCAGCGACTTCGAACCCGCACCCGTGGAGCGCCTCCCCGATCACGGCGGCGACCCCGCCCAGTTCGAGCGCGCGGCCGAGCGCGGCCGCGCGCTCCTGGCCGCGGGCCGCGTCGCCGCCTGCGTCGTCGCCGGGGGCCAGGCCACGCGGCTGGGCTTCGATGGACCCAAGGGCACCTTTCCGCTCGGGCCGCTGACGGGCCGCTCGCTGTTCGAGCTCCAGGCGCAGAAGATCCGCGGCCTGGGGCGCCGCCACGGGCGGCCGCTGCCCTGGTACGTCATGACCAGCCCGGCCACCGATGCGGCCACCCGCGGCTTCTTCGCGCGCAACGCGAACTTCGGGCTGCCGCGCGACGACGTCGTCTTCTTCGTCCAGGCCACGGTCCCGAGCGCCGACTTCGCGGGCCGTCTGATGCTCGAGCGGCCCGATCGGATCTTCGAGAACCCGAACGGGCACGGCGGCGTCCTCACCGCCCTGCTCGACTCCGGCGCGCTGGACGACATGGACCGCCGCGGCATCGACACGCTTTTCACCTATCAGGTGGACAACCCCCTCGTGCGAATGGCGGATCCGGTGTATCTAGGCTTCCACGACGCGGCCCGGGCGGATATGTCGTGCAAGGTGGTGTGCAAGGTCGATCCCGCCGAGAAGGTCGGCGTGGTGGCTCGGGCGGGGGGCCGTATTCGCGTGATCGAGTACAGCGAGCTGGACGCCGAGTGCCGCGCCGCGCGCGACCCGGCCGGCAACCTCGTCTACTGGGGGGGCAACATCGCGATCCACGTGTTCGCCACGGCCTTCGTCCGCCGCGTAGCCGGCGACGCCGAGCGCCTCCTCCCCTACCACGCGTCGGAAAAGCCGATCCCGACCCTGGACGCCGGGGGACGCCCCGTGACGCCTTCGCGGCCCAACGCGCGCAAGCTCGAGCGCTTCGTGTTCGACGCCCTGCCCGCCGCCAAGCGCGTCTGTGTGCTCGAGGCGAATCGATGCGCCGAGTTCTCCCCCGTGAAGAATGCCGAAGGTCCCGACTCGCCGGAAACGGCCCGGCGCGACCTCTCGGCCCGGGCCCGGGCCTGGATCGAGGCCGCCGGGATCGAAGGGATTCCGGGCGAGCGCGACGTCGAGGTCGACCACTCGCTCATCGACGGACCCGATGACGCCCGAGCTCTGGGGATCCACCGGATCTCCGAGGCCGGAAACGCAATTCTCACCGCACCAGGAGTCGTTTCGTGACGCCCGTCCGGAAGAAGACGAAGGCGCGGGGCAAGAGCACGGCCGCCCGGCGAGGATCCCGAAAGAAGACCGCCTCGAAGGCGCGCAAGAAGGCCGGCGGCAAGGCCGCGCCGCGCAAGACCACCGCGAAGCGCTCGGCTGCGGGCAAGACCGCCCCGCGCAAGGCCGCCGCGAAGCGGTCCGCGGGGGCCAAGGCCTCGCCGCGGAAGGCGGCCGCGACCCGGCCCGCGCGCGCCAAGGCCCCTCCCAAGGTGCCGGCGCGGCCCCCCGCGAAGGCCCGACCGGCCGCAGGCCAGGCCGTGGCGACCGCGCCCCGCGATTCGGCGAATCCGCCGAACCGCGCCGTCCCCCGGCGTGCCGCGCGCGCCCGCACGAAGACACCGTCCCTCCCGCTGCCCAAGCCCCCGACGCCCGCCGGCGTGGAGCCGCGCTCGACGCTCGGGGAGAAGTACACCTGCTTCGAGTGCGGGGCCAAGTTCTACGACCTGAATCGCCCGGAGCCGCTCTGCCCCAAGTGCGGGGCGGATCAGCGGAATCGGCCCGCCCGCGAGGTCAAGCTGAAGGGAGCGCCCGGGGGCGGCCGCCGCCCCGCCCGCCGCGCGATGGCCCCGCTACTCGTGGAGGACGAGGACGAGGCCGTGGTCGACGAAGAGGTGGTACTGGATCTCGAGCTCGCGGTGGTCGATTCGCCGGATGCCGTGGCGGACGACGAGGACAACGAGGAAGAGGGAACCGAGTAACGCGGGCGCGCCGAGCGCGGCGCCCTACCCCACCCCAGCGGGCTCCATTCTGATTTCACCCTGCCGATTTTCAACTCACCGACAAGCAATTAGCCCCGGTAGATGAGAAGTCGCTTGAAGAACACCAGGACGAAGTTGCGCTCCGCGGCGCGCTTGCGCCGCTCGTCTTCGAGCTGCTCGAGCGCCACCTGCCGTTTCGCGAGCTGGCTGACGATCTCCCGGTTGCCCCGTGCGACGCGCTGCACGCGCTCGAACTCGCTGATCTTCTGGTCCACGTACGCGTGCTCGCGGATCGATGGCTTCTGCCCGCTGAGCGCCTGGTAGCGCTTCGTGTAGGCATCGACTTCGGCGCGATAGGCCGCCGTCAGGCTCTCCACGTCCGCGTCCGAGTAGCTGCCAAAGGGACGCGGCTCGGCCCGCTCTTCGGCCAGGTTGCGCTGGTAGTTCCAGGTGCCGAGCCCGCCGCCGAGAGCCAGCAGCGCGACGAGCAGCGCCACACTGTTCTTGGATCCCTCTGCCATGCCTCAGTCCTCCCGGCCGCTGCCTCCGGCGGGCTCGCTCGCTCGCCACGGGCCCGGCTCGTTCTCCCGCAGGAAGGCGTCCAGCTCCGCACGGGTCGGCAACCCCCCTTGCGCTCCCGAGGCCCGGCAGCTCATCGCCGCCGCCGCGTTCGCCGCGCGCAGGACCGATTCTGCGCCCCAGCCCTGGAGCACGCCCCAGATGAAGGCGCCGTGGAAGGCGTCTCCCGCCCCCGTCGTGTCGGCGGCCTCCACCCGGAAGCCGGGGCTCTCGATGACACGATCGCCGCAACGGGCGATGGCGCCGTGAGCGCCCAGGGTCACGACGAGCCGGCGACCTCCCGGGCCCGCGAGCTCGGCGAGCGCGGCCATCAGCGGCCGGCCCCCGCACAAGAATTCGGCCAATTCGCGGGAAACAATAGGAAAATCAACCTGGCGCAGGAGGCTGAGGACGCCGGGCCCGGGCGTGTCCGCGTCGAGGAACACCGCGACGCGGGCCTCCTGGGCCACGCCCACCGCCCATGCGGCCGTCTCGGGGTCGCCGGCGTCGAGGTGCAGCGCGCGGGCCGACGCGATCGCGGCGCGGTTCAGGTCCGCCGGGCGCAGGCGCAGCTTCGGGTCGCGGTGCCACAGCACGCTTCGCTCTCCGCTGCGGTGATCGACGAGGATGACGGCCAGCTGCGTGCGCGCTCCGGAAACCCGCTTCACCCCGGAGAGATCCACCCCGGCGCTCCGCAGCGGCTCGAGCACCGCGGCGCCGGCGGGATCGTCACCGACCGCACCCGCGTAGGCGGTGCGCAGGCCGAGCCGAGCGCCCGCCAGCGCCGCCGTGGCGACCTGGCCGCCGGGCCGCTCCGCGTACTCCCGAATCACCGCCTTGCCGGTGAAGTCCGGCAGCGCGTCCAGGCGGCAGACGCGGTCGAGCGAGTTCTGCCCGACCGCGAGGAGGTCGAACGCGCGGCCACCGGCCGGCTCGCGCCAGAGCGGCGGGCTCGATCGCGACGGGTTCAGTAGAGCACCCGGTAGGCGTGCATGCTGCGCAAGACGCGCTTCACGTAGGCGCGGGTCTGGTCGTAGGCGATGGCCTCGACCCACTCGTCGTCTTCCCCGTCGGCGTTCTCGAGCCAGCGGCCCACGGCTTGCGGGCCCGCGTTGTAGCCCCCGATGGCAGCAGACTTCCGGCCCTCGAAGCGGCGCAAGAGCTCCAGGAGATAGAGCGTGCCGAGGCGGATGTTGACTTGGGGCAGGAAGAGGTCGTCGGCCGACGGCATCGAGATTCCGGCCCCGCGCGCGACGCGCTCGGCGGTTTCGGGCATCAGCTGCAGCAGGCCCCGGGCGCCCGAGGCGGAGACGACCTCCGGCTGGTAGCCGCTCTCCTCCCGCATCACCGCGTACACCAGCGTCGGATCGAGATCCAAGCCGCCGCTCGTGGCGGCCGCAACGTCCGCGGAGAAGGGAACCGGCCAGGCGTGCCACCAGAGCTCGAGCTGGGCCGGCACCGGTCCGCGCGCGAGCGACTCGGCGTAGGCGTCCACCATGAGGCGCTGCGGGCGGTTGAAGTCGCCGGCGTCGGCGTAGAGCTGCGCCAGGCTGAGGCGGTCGTCGCGGCCGCGGGCGCGCACGAAGAGCCCGTCCAGCTCCTGCCGCGCCTCGGATTCCAGGCCCGCCTCCAGGAGGATTCGCGGGCGCTCGATTTCGCTCGGGGAGAGGTTGGAGGTCCCGGCGCCGATCGGTGCGCGTTCGACGGCGTTCCACTCGGCGGCGTCCACCGCGCCCACGCGATCGCGCGATCGCCAGCCGTAGTAAGAGAGCGGAAACTCGCGGGCGATGGCCGCGAACTCCGCGCTCGCGGCTTCGCGGCCCGCCGCGACGGCCGCGCGGGCGCTCCAGTAGCGTGCGCGCAGCGCGCCGAGCGGGTCGCTCTCCCGCTCCCGGAGCTGCTCGAAGTACCCGATCGCCGCCTCGTAGCGACCTTCGCGATAGTCCGACCAGCCGAGCTGCCAGAGCGAAGTCAGGGCGTAGGGATTGCGCTTTCCCTGCTTGGCGATCTTTGCGAACAGCGCGCGCGCGCGGGCCGTCTCGCCTTCGCCCTCCCACAGCAGCGCCGCCAGGAAGCTGGCGCGGACCGCCTGCGAGCTCCGGGAGTCTTGCCCGAGCCGCTCGAGCATCCCGGCCGCGGTCTTCGGGCGCCCGGACCGCGCCAGCGAGCGGGCGCGCCAGACGGCGGTCTCGTCCTCGTCGGGCAGCCCGGCGAAGGCCCGGTCGGCTTCGCTGTAGCGCCGCAACCGGAACAAGGTGTGGGCGCGCTGGCGCTCGGCGCGCCGCTGCTCGGCGGGACTCAGGTCCTGCGAGGCGAGGGCCGCGTCGTAGGCGACGAGGGCCGACTCGTTGCGGCGGTGCCGGTAGAAGCTGTCGGCGCGGTGGCGCTGCTCGGCTCCCGTGCGCAGCGACCGGCCCAGGCGGGCCTCGAGCGCGTCGAGCTGCGCCTCGGCCCCGGGCGCCTCCTCGCTCAACGGGTAGGTGGTCCACACGCGCAGATACGACTCCGCGGCGGCCTCGAGCTTGCCGGAGAGCGCAAACGAAGCGCCGACCTGAACGTGGAACGCCGCCAGGCGCTCGGAATCGTCGGTGTCGGCGATGGCCGTCTCCCAGGCCGCCCTCGCCGCCTGGTGATCGCCGAGGGCGGCATGGGCCCGGGCGAGGGCGTCGAAGAAATCCGGGCGCAGGGGCGTGTCATCGCCGGACCGCTGCTGGCCCATCGCCACGGCGTCGGCGTAGCGCTTCGACGTGACCAGCAGTTGCAGGCGCATCAGATGGGCGTAGTCCGCAACGATCGGATGCCGCTCGGCGAGTACGACGAGCAGCGCCTCTGCGCGCAGTGTGTCGCCATGCTCGCGCGCCGCCACGGCCTCGCGCAGCAGGGCTGCCGGTGCTCCCAGGGCATCCGCGGGCGGGCCGACCGCGGCGGCGGCGCCCGGCGGCGGCCGAGCCAGCGAGACGGCGGCCAGGCCGGCCACCAGACCCGCGAACGCGAGGCCGCCGACGCCCCCGCGCGCCCGGCCTTGCCGCTGCGGCACGGTGGACACGTTCCCCATCACACTGGAGTTTGCTGGAGGGGAACGGCGTGTCAACGCAGGCGCGCATTGTGGCGCGCCAGGGGCTCCGGTAGGTTGCGCCCCTGCCCCATGGCCCGAACCCCGGCCGCTCACCGCGTCGCTCTCGCGCTGCTCGCCGCACTCGCCTGCGCCGACCGCGAACCGCCGGCAGCCGCGGACGTCCCGCCCGTCCCGGAGACGGCCGCCCCGCAGGCGCGCGGCCTGTGGGTGCTCTGTGAGGGCAGCCAGCGGGTGCTCGAGCATCCGGAACGGATTCCGGCTCTGATCGCCGACGCACACCGGCTGGGCGTCTCCGATCTGTTCGTGCAGGTCTACCGCGGAGGGCGCGCCTGGTACGACTCCAGCCACGCGGACGCGGCGCCCTACCGCGCGCTGCGCGAGGCGACCGGCGGCGACACGCTCGCGGAGCTGATCACGCACGCCCATGAGAACGACCTGCGCGTCCACGCCTGGGTGAACGTGCTCTCGCTCGCGCGCAACCGCCGGGCGCCGATCCTGCAGGATCTGGGCCCGGGCG
This sequence comes from Myxococcales bacterium, assembly GCA_029863845.1. Taxonomy (GTDB): domain Bacteria; phylum Myxococcota_A; class UBA9160; order UBA9160; family SMWR01; genus JACZXC01. The sequence continues at coordinate 626 of JAOTUO010000059.1, read as the reverse complement.
CGGTGCTCGTCGATCGCGCGGGCCGCTCGCTGCTCGACTACCCCGATCTCGACGTCCCGCCGCCAGACCGGCGCTACTACCGCATGGGGACACCGGCCGTCTGGCTCGACCCCGCGGCGCCGGGCGTAGCGGAGCGGTTGTCGCTGACCTTCGCGGAGCTTCTGGCTCGATACCCTGAGCTCGACGGCCTGCACCTGGACTACATCCGCTACCCGGACGTGCTGCCCTTCACACCGGGCTCGCGCTTCGGCGTCGGGCTCGACTTCGGCTACGGCCCGGCCACGCGGGCGCGCTTCCGGGCCGAGACCGGCCTCGAAGCGCCTTTCGGCGACTCGATCGCCAACGCCAACGCCTGGGACGCCTGGCGGCGGGATCAGGTCACGGCGCTGGTCGTGGCGCTGCGCCTCGCGGCGCGATCCATCGTCCCCGACATCGAGCTCTCCGCGGCGGTCTGGAGCTGGGCCGACCGCGCCTACCTCGCCCAGGGGCAGGACTGGCGGCGCTGGCTCGAGGACGGGTTGATCGAGCTCGCGGTGCCGATGGCCTACACCCTCGACGATCGCATCCTGCGCTACCAGGCGGAGAGCTACGCGCGGCTCCCGCTGGGCGAGCGGGTCTGGGTCGGG
>JAOTUO010000058.1 GCA_029863845.1 Myxococcales bacterium | reverse complement strand
CGGCGGCACCGTCACCATCGTGGGTGTGGGCAAGCTCACCGACAGCGTGCCCTTCAACGGACTCATGCTCTCGATGTCGGGCAAGACGGTGAAGGGCTGCTACTACGGGGACACCAACTTCAAGGGTGACTTCCCGCTGATCCTCGAGCTCTACCGGGCGGGCAAGCTCAACCTCGACGACATGGTGAGCGCCACCTACCGCATCGACGAGGCGCCCCAGGCCATCGACGACATGCTCGGCAACAAGAACGCCCGCGGCGTGATCGTCTACGACTAGGACCGGGCCGGGACCGCTCGCAGCGCAGGCACGGGCCGCCCGACCTCAGCCCGCAGCACCCGGCTCGGCCTGCGCTTTCAGCGCGTGGGCCAGCAGCGGCTGTGCCAGGCTGACCAGCTCCATCGGGAGCACGAGCTTGGTGCCGTCGCCGGTACCCAGGGTCTTGAGGGCCTCCAGGTACTGGAGCGTCAGTGTCTTGCTGTCGATCGCCTTCGCGACGGCGTCGATCTCCTTCAGCGCCAGGGCGAAGCCCTGCGCGCGCTGGATCGACGCCTCGCGCTCGCCCTCGGCCGCCAGCACTCGCGAGCGCTTGTCTCCCTCGGCCGCCGCGATGGCCGCCTCCCGCTTGCCGTCGGCCTCCGCCACGGTCGCGCGCCGGCCGCGTTCGGCGGCCATCTGGAGCGTCATGGCGTCGGCGACGGCCGTGGGCGGGACGACTTCCCGGATCTCCACGGCCATGATCCGAATGCCCCATCGGTCGGTCACGTCGTCCAGCTTCTCGTGCAGGACGCGGTTGATGTCCTCGCGCTTCGACAGGACGTCGTCCAGGTCCATCGCACCGACCACCGCCCGCAGCGTCGTGATCGCGAGGCCGCGCGCCGCGCCCGTGAAGTCGGTCACGGCCAACACGCTGCGTTCGGGGTCGATCACCCTGTCGTAGACCAGGAAGTCGATCGATACCGAGGCGTTGTCGGCGGTGATGCAGGTCTGGGGCGGGACCTCGAAGAACACCTCCCGCAGGTCGACCCGCACCGCGCGGTCCACGATGGGGATCATGAAGACGAGCCCGGGCCCCCTGGCTCCCTGGCAGCGTCCCAGGCGGAAGAGGACCAGGCGACCGAATTCCGGAACGACCCGCACGGACATCGACAACAGGATGCCGATGACGATCAGCGACAATCCAATGCCAATGATCTCTGTCATGGTGCTCCTCTCTTCTCTGCGTTCGGCGGGGTTCCCCGGCTCTCCGGCGGAGTCGCCGAAAAAGGGTCTCCTGCACGCATCTTACGTCAGGTGGGCCGCGTCGTGGTGCGCGTCGTGTCCTCTCGTCCGCGCCGGGGCGAGCGCGGCTCTCCAAAGCGCTGTTCTTCCCGGAGGAGAAGGAGTAGGATCCGGGCCGCTCGGGACGGGTGTGCGCCGCAGCCAGCCAGGTGTTGCGCGCCGGGTGGGGGTACGGACCGGCACCGGCCGCTCTTTCGGCTTCTCTGCAGCGCTCGGCTTTGCGATAGGGGGCCGAATGTCGGCGGCAACGGATCGCCAGTACTTCGCCATTGCACTCGGCTGGATCGCGCTGGCCGCCGATTCCGTGATCCTGGCTCAATTCCTCGCGAGCTTCCGTCTGGAGGCGTTCTGGACCTTCAAATGGATCCTCTCGGTCGTGTTCATCTTCGGCCTCTTCGGCGCCGGCGTGGGTCTCCTGGGCACAGGGGGGAGCACGCTCTCGAAACGCATCGGCATGACGGTCTTCGGTATCGCGTTCATGCTCACCGCCATCGTGCTGTACTGCCTCTGGGGCTACACCCACAGCGCCGGCGAGCTTCTCTTTCGCCAGTATTCCGGCTTCCTGGTCCTCTTCGGTGCGCTCGTCAGCGTCGCCATCGCCTGCATCGCAGCGATTTCGCGGGAGTACCTGAGATTTCCGTCGTACGCCTTCGGCGTCGTGGATTCGCTCTACCTGTTCCTCCTGGTCCGGAAGTACATCTTCCAGGACGCCGCGTTCCAATGGAACACGTTTCTCGGCGAGTTCGTCGTGCTCGCCCTGGGGGTCGTGCTGTTCCTGACGCTCTTCTTCGGGAGCGAGGGCGGCAAGGAGAACCCGGCCGCGTGAGCGTCGTCTTACGCAGCATCGGCGGCCGTCGAGGCTAGAAGATCGAATTCGCGATCCCCTGCGCCTTCTGGACGGCGGGCAGGGTCGACGTATCGGGAATGCACTGCGCGAGCGCGAGGGCGGCCAGCAGCTCGACGATGGACCGGCGTGAATTCGAACGGTAGTCCCTCACGGCTTTCTGGCAGCGCTCCTCCGCGAGGTGTTTCAAGAATATCGATACGTCCTTGTCCGCAACCTCGCGCCCGAAATGTTGCGTGAGCGCCGTCAGGTTGAAGGCCTTTCGAGCCGCCGCCGCGAACTCCGCCGGCCTTCCGCGATAGTAGTTCCGCAGGGCCTCGACATAGCGCACGAACGCGTGGATGTGCAGATTCATATCGGTTCTGGAGATGGGGTCTGCGCGGTTCTCCAGCGGAGGCCGGACCACACTCCGCGGGGCGCCGACCGGCCGTCTCGGCGGCAGCGATTTGGCGTAGGCGTCGAGCAGCCTTTTCAGTCGGCTCTCCGAAATCTCATAGGCTCGCTTCGCGGCCATGAATTCCCGCGAGATGGCGATGTCTTTCGGGCTGGCCATGATTCAGTTTTCTCATGCAGACGCGGCAGCCCCGGGCTTCTCGTGGCTCAGATCAAGTTGTAATGGCGCGCGAGGGAGACCGCTTGCAGCTTGTTGTGGACCTTGAGCTTGCGTTGGATGTTGCGGCTGTGGCTCCGGACCGTGTTCACGCTGACCGAGAGGGCCTCGGCCAGCTTATTGGTGGCGAGCCCCTGGGCCACCAGTCGCAAGACCTCGATCTCCCGGCGCGTCAGCGAGGTCGCCGCCTTGCAGGATCCGGTGGGGACGTCGGGGCTGGAGGCGGCACCGCGGCCGGCCGCTTTCCTGCGGATCCACTCCGGGAGGTGGCCATCCTCGTTCCAACGGCTCGCCGGTTGCAGGAGGTGGAGCACGCTGAAATCCGGACCCGGCCGGGTCTCGGACAGGGTCAACACGGAGCAGGCGACCGGGAGATACTCGCCCGCTGCATGGCGGACCTTGAACTCGAAGCTGTGAATCGGCTCTTCGCGACGAATCATCTCGCGCAGGGCGCAGTCCTTCCGGCAGTAGACGTTGCCGGAGAGGTCCGTTCCACAGACGACGCTATGGCAGGGCCGGCCGAGCACCGACTCCGCGGGATGGCCCAGGAGTCGTTCGGCGGCCGCGTTCCAGCCCATCAACCGCCCGCCCTCGTCGGAGGCGAACGCCGGGTCGCTGGTGCTCTCGACGAGCGCGCGCAGGTCCATCGCTTCCTCCGGATGGAGGTATGACTCCCCTACACTCTATCACGATCAGGCCGCCGGGATCGCGATATTCGGGTCACGGCCCTCCGCCGTCCTCAGAGGCCGATCCCGGCGAGCTTGCGGTGGTCCCAGCTCACGATCTTCGCGGGGTGGACGATCACGCCGCTTCGCTTCGCCGCCATGCGGCGCGCCAGCGCCTCCACCTCGTCCTTCGGCACCCCGGGGTGATTCCGCCCCATCACCGCGCCCGCGATGACGTGGACCCTCTCGGGGTCCTTCACGATCTCGGCGGTTCCGCGGATGGACACGCCGCGCAGCTCGTCGTAGCCCGTACCGGCTTCGACCAGGACGGCGATGCGCGGATCCCGCTCGAGATTCACGATCTTCTGGGATTTGGTGTAGGTCTCGAACACGATCTTTCCGTCGACGACGGCGAACCACAGGGTCGTGAGGTGGGGCGAGCCGTCGCGATTCAGCGTGGCCACCTGGAGGCTCCTCCGCTCCTCGATGAGCTTCCACACCTCCTCGTCGGTCATCCGGATCTGGTCTCGTCGTTTGGCCACGCTGTCCTCCTCGCTTCGATGCCTGCTGGAGCCGGAAAGGCTCCCCGTACGGTCTCCACCCGCTGCGCTTCGCCGTCTGCGCGGGCTCCGCGACGCTACGCGCCCGACGCGAAGCCCTTGAAGAGCGGGACGAGATCGGGGCCCTTGCGCAGGGTGTGTCCGCCGTCCACACCGATCAGCTGCCCCGTCACCCACCCGGCCTCGTCGGAAAGCAGGAAGGACGCGCAGGCGCTCACGTCCTCCGGCTCGCCCACCCGCGAGATCGGCATGAGGCTCAGGTACTCGTCGCGGGAGATCTCGTTGTCGGTCAGCACGCTCGCCATCGGCGTGCGGACGACGCCGGGGAGGATCGAGTTCACGCGGATCCCGTACGACCCCAGCTCGTCGGCGGCGCACTTCGTGAGCATGTCGAGCCCCGCCTTCGACACGCAGTACGCGCTCATCCACGGGTGCGTCAGCGCCCCGGCGATGGAGCTGATGTTGACGATGCTGCCGCCGCCGGCCTCCCGCATGGCCCGCGCCTCCTCGCGCACGCAGCGGAAGGCGCCCGTCAGGTTGGCCTCGATCACGCGCTGGAACTCCTCGCTCGTCGTCTCCAGCAGCGGCCCCGCCGTGGCGGTGGCGGCGGAGTTCACGGCCAGGGTGAGGGGGCCCAGGCGCTCGACCGTGGCCGCCACCGCCGCCACGACCGACTTCTCGTCCGTCACGTCGCACGCGATCCACGCGGCTCGCGCCCCGAGCTTCGCGGCCGACTCCTTCAGGACATCTTCCCGGCGCGCGCCGATCATCACACGGCCGCCGCTCTCGACGATGGCCCGGGCGCAGGCGAAGCCGATGCCCGTCGCGCCGGCGGTCACGAATCCCACCTTGCCCTCGAAGCGCTCGCCTCGACTCACCGGCTCCTCCTCCTCGGCAGGTCGACGGGGCCTGATACTATGCGACCCGGTCGCTTCGGGGGAAGTGTCTCGCAGTTCGGGGCGGATTCGCGTTTGAAACGGGCGGCGCCTTCCCCGACAATGGCGCTCTTGCGGCGGGAGGGGAGCCTTGATTCTCGAGAACAAGACCGTGGTCGTCTCGGGCGTCGGGCCGGGGCTGGGGCGGGAGGTCGCCGCCACCGCCCTGCGCGACGGCGCCAACGTCGTGATCGGGGCACGCAGCGAGGGCCCGCTCAAGGAGATCGCCGCCCGGATCGACCCCTCCGGCGAGCGCGTGGTCCCCTGCGCCACCGACATCACGGACCCGGACCGCTGCGAGACGCTGCTTCAGGCGGCGGCGGATCGCTTCGGCGGCGTCGACGCCGTCGTCCAGGTGGCCGCCCTCGACGCGCTGTTCGGCACGCTCGAGAGCACCTCGTCCGACGACTGGCGCAAGTCGCTGGAGGTGAACGTCCTCGGGACGGTGCAGATCGCCCGGGCGGCCCTCCCCCACCTCAAGGCGCGCGGAGGGGGCTCGATCGTGCTGGTGGGATCGCAGTCGATGTGGCTGCCGCCGAAGATGCCCCAGATCGCCTACGCCTCGGCCAAGGGCGCGATCGTCTCAGCCATGTACCACATGGTGCGGGAGCTGGGTCCCCACCGCATTCGCGTCAACATGGTGATCCCCACCTGGATGTGGGGCCCGCCGGTCCAGGCCTACGTCAAGTGGCAGGCCGGGGAGCGCGGCGTCGCCGAGGAAGAGATCGTGAGCGAGATCGCCGCAAACATGCCCCTGGGAGAGATTCCCGCCGACGAAGACGTCGCCGAGGCCGTCGTCTTCTTCTGCTCGGACCGGGCGCGGATGATCACGGGCGAGACGCTGATGGTGAACGCCGGCGAGCTGCTGCGCTGAGCGCGGGAGCGGTATAGGTCCACGAGAGGAGCGCCCATGAGTCCCGCCCCGAGTTCCGTATCCGACCTGATCGAGATCGAGCAGATCAAACGGCTCAAGTACAAGTACCTGCGCTGCCTGGACCAGAAGCTCTGGGACGAGATCGCGGAGTGCTTCACGTCCGACGCCACCGCTGCCTACAGCAGCGGCAAGTACGCCTTCGACGGCGCCGAGGCGATCGTCGCGTTCCTCCGCCAGGCGATGGGCGCCGACAGCTTCCACTCGAGCCACCGCGTCCATCATCCCGAGATCGAGCTCACCAGCGCGACCACCGCCACCGGCGTCTGGGCCCTGGAGGACGTGGTGATCGACACGCGCTTCGAAATCACGATCCGGGGCGCGGCCTTCTACGAGGACGAGTACGTCAAGGTGGACGGCCAGTGGAAGCTCCGGCACACGGGCTACCGCCGGACCTACGAGGAAATGCAGTCGCGCAAGGACGTGCCCGGCCTGAAGCTCACCGCCAGCGGGTGGACCGGCGGCGGGCGCAGCGAGCTGGAGGCCTGAGGCGCTCGACGCGGGGCTATCCCTGCTCCGGCGGGAACTTCTTCAGGATCGCCTGCACCACCTCCTCGACGGTCTTCATGCCGGCGGAGTCTCCGAAGATCTCCCGGTCGGCCCAGCCGTGCCACAGCAGCTTCTTGTCCCGGTTGTCGAAGATGTCGATCACGAGGCGACCGACGACGTAGTGCTGTGTGACGGTGTCGCCGCCCCAGCCGTAGAAGCCGCCGCCGTAGCCGACGATGTCGGTTCGGGGCTGGCCGCTGACGCTGAAGGCAACCAGCAGGTCGGCCGCCGGGGTCCCCGCCGGCGCAAAGCCCTTGCCCTCGAGATCCGAGGCGATCATCTGCTGGATCTGCTGGCCCACGATCTCGGTGTAGCCCGGAAGGCTGCGAACGCGCTCCGTCGGGGGCGGCGACTGGGCGAAGGTACGGTACTTCGCGAAATCCGTCCCCGGCATGAAGTCCGTGTTGGCCTTCACGCCGCAGCCACCGAGGAAGAGCGCGACGGCGAGCAGACATCCCAGGATCGTTCGGGTCACGAGCTTCCTCCCGTCGTCGGGCCTCCGGCGGCGGAATCCGCGCCCGGCCCGTTCCGATTCTGGCACAGATGCCGGAGAGTCGCGATTGACCACCGGAGGAATCTGTGCGAAGCAGGGGTCCGTCAAAGGGTGCCGCCCGCCCGTCCCGCCCGAACGCGAGGAGTCCCATGAAGGCCGCGCATCTCGTCTGGACCCTGTGGGCGCTGGTCGCCTGCAACACCACCTACGGCCCCGGCGCTCCGCCCGAGCCGGGCCCGGTCGAGGCCACGGTCTGCGCCGAGGGCAGCACCGAGCCCGCGTGCGCGATGGAGAATCCCGTGTGCACCGATCCCAGCGACGACGAGTGCATGGGGTCGATGTAGGCCGTCACTTCACGACGATCTTGCCCGGCAGCGTGAGCTGGGGATCGTACAGGTTCTGGGGGTCGTCGAAGAGATCGATGCTGTATGCGTACTCGCCCGGCTGAAGCGGGCACGGCAGAACGCGACGGTCCCGCCCCAGGTCACCTGGGCCACCGAGGGCGAGAGATCCATGGGGTCAGATCTCGTCCTCCGCCAGCAGACGCCCCAGTCGCCGAAGCTGTTGCGTCGCTCCGCCCAGGGTGAGCTCGCTCTGCTTGGCGTACAGGAAGTAGCGGTGCAGGGGATAGTCGCGGTCGACGCCGATCCCGCCGTGCAGGTGCTGGGCCGTGTGCACGACGCGGTGCCCCGCCTCGGCGGCCCATAGCTTGGCGACGGCGACCTGGCGCTCGGCCGGCAGGCCGGCGGCGATGCGCCATGCCGCCTGGAGCGCGGTGAGGCGGATGCCCTCGGTGTCGATGTAGGCGTCGGCGGCCCGCTGGCCCACCGCCTGGAACATCGCGATCGGCTGGTCGAACTGCTTGCGCGTCTTCGCGTACTCCGCCGTCATCCGCAGGGCCTCCTCGCAGACGCCCAGGGTGAGCGAGGCCAGCGCCGCGGTGGCGCGCTCGGTGATCCAGGCGACGATCGCCGCGCCGGACCCGGGGGCACCCAGCACGTCGCCCGGGCCCGCAACCACGCCTTCGAGCCCAAGGCACGCCTCGGGCTGACCGCTCGTGGTGTCGAGCGGCTCCACGCTCACCCCCTCGGCTTTCAGGTCGATCAGGAACACGCTCGCGCTGCCGTCCCCGGTGGCAGCCGGCACCAGCACGGCGTCGGCGATCGTGCCCGCGGGCACGCAGATCTTGGTCCCGGTGAGGCGAAACCCGCCGGCCTCGGCGGCGGCGAGGGTCCGGGGGCTTCCGGGCTCGCCCTCGGGCTCGACCAGGGCGGCCGTCAGGATCGCCTCGCCGCTCGCGACCCGCGGCAGCCAGCGCTGCTTCTGCTCGGGGCTCCCGAACTCGGCGATGGGCAGCGCGCCCAGCACCACCGTCTCGAGCACCGGCACCGGGGCCGTCGTGCGCCCCACCTGCTCCACGATCCCCGCCACCTCCAGGAAGCCGAGACCGGCCCCGCCGTAGGCTTCGGAAATCGCGACGCCGAGCAGGCCCGCCTCGGCGAGCTGCTCCCACAGCGCGCGGTCGAAGCGGGGCCCTTCGCCGCGCTCGATCTCCTTCTGACGCTCGGGGGTCGCACCTTCGCGCAGGATCTTGGCGGCGAGGTCGAGGACCTCCTGCTGCTCTTCGGTGTAGGCGAAATCCATGCTCGTGGCTCCGATCAGAAGCGGGGGGCGCGCGGGAAGCCAAGACCGAAGAGGCTGATCAGGTCGCGCTGGATCTCGTTGGTGCCGCCGCCGAAGGTCAGGATCAGGAGCCCCCGGTAGAGCAGCTCGAGGCGTCCCTGGAGGGCCGCCTCGGGAGAGCCGCGCCGGAGGTAGCCGCGCGCACCCAGGATCTCCATCAGCAGCCGGAAGGATTCCACGTAGAACTCGCTGCCGAACACCTTGGTGCTGGACGCGTCCGCGACGTCGAGCTTGCCCTGGGTGCCAGCCCAGGCCACCTTCCAGTTGATCAGGCGCAGGAACTCGAGGCCGGCGTAGACCCGCGCCAGATTCACCTGCACCCACTCCTGATCGATCACGCGGCGGCCGTCACCGAGCCGCGCCTCCCGCGCCCAGCGGCGCGTCTCGGAGAAGGCCCGCTCGAGTATGCCGGCAGAGCAGATCGTCACCCGCTCGTGATTGAGCTGGCTGGTGATGAGCTTCCAGCCACGGTTCTCGCCGCCCACCAGGTTCGCGGCCGGGACCCGCACGTCGTCGAAGAAGACGCTGTTGATGTCGTGGGCCGAGAGCAGGTCCATCGGGTCCACGCGAACCCCCGGCGTCTTCATGTCGACGATGAACAACGACAGCCCGTCGTGCTTGGGCGCTCGGGGATCGGTGCGGGTCGCGAGCCAGACGTAGTCGGCGTCGCTGGCGAGGCTGGTGAAGACCTTCTGCCCGTTGATTACGTACTCGTCGCCGTCGCGCTCGGCGCGCGTGACCAGCGCCGCCAGATCGGTGCCGGCGTTGGGCTCGGTGTAGCCGATGCAGAAGTGGAGCTCGCCCTTCAGGATCCGGGGCAGGAGGGAGCGCTTCTGCTCCTCGGTTCCGTGGCGCATGATCGTGGGCCCCACGGTGTTGATCGTGAGCATCGGCACCGGGGCCCCCGAGCGCATCGACTCGTCGAAGAAGATGAACTGCTCGACTTCCGAGCGTCCCTGCCCCCCGTACTCCGCCGGCCAGCCGATGCCGAGCCAGCCGTCCTCGCCCATCTGGCGGACGACCTTTCGCGTCGCCTCGCCGACGCCGTGTCCGCGGTGGAGTGCCTCCTGGACCTCGGGGGTGAGGAGCTTGTCGTAGTAGGCGCGAAGCTCGCCGCGCAGCGCCTCTTGTTCCTCGGTGTATCCGATGTACATGCGATGCTCCGGGCGGGTGCAGCGCCGAGACGCGATCCGCTCCGACCCCAGGGATGCCGCTCCGAACGTAGCGTAGGGAATGCGAAACCCGGTAGCGGCCCGGGTCCGCAGACGATCGCCGCAGCGCCCACTCGCTCCGAGCGAGGGGGGCTTCAGGCGAAGATGCCGGCCTCGATTCCGGTGCGCTCTCGCAGGAGGCAGGCGATCTCCTCCAGCTGGTCCTGCGAAACCGGTCGGACGTCGCTCTTCCACGGCGCGCGATCGATCGTGGTGATCTGGACCGCGCGGGGCCGCACCTCCTGGACGAGGTCCACCCAGCGACGGATGGAATCGCAGCGGACGTTCGAGACGGCGCCGTCGATGAAGCAGGCCTGGACCGTCACGTCCTTCAGCAGCAGCAGCGCGTGAACGATGGCGCCCAGCGGACAATCGCGGGAGGGGCGATCGACGTGCTCCGCCGCCGCATCGAGCATCACGATGCGTTCGTCGAGGCGGTCGAGAGCCCGGCGCACCTCGGCGTGCACCGCGCTGCTGCCGTTCGTGAGGATCCGCACCGGCACGTCGGACCGCATGCGCCGCGCCACGCGGAGAACGGCCGCCACCGCCGCGGCGAAACGCGGGTGGAGCGTCGGCTCACCGTCTCCGGAGATCGTGATCGAGTCGAGAGCACCCGCCTGCGCGAGCACTTTCGCCAGGGCGGACTCGATGCGATCGACCGTCGGCCATCCGCTCCAGCGTGCCTCTCCGCAGACGTCGCAGTACACGCAATCGAAGGAGCACACGCGAGCGCCCGGCGGCACCAGGTTCACGCCCAGCGAGCGCCCCAGACGCCGCGACGCGACCGGCCCGTACACGACCGCCTCACCCGGCGGGGAGCCCGGATTTTCCGACTCGATGGGGGGAAGCAGCGAGTAATGCCAGCCGGGCCACTCCAGTTCGTCCCGGCACGCCATCGCCTCCTCGAGCGTGGCCTCCCATTCCAGGAACCCCGCGCCGACGACGCGATAACCGACGGCCCCCCTCTCGATCCGATACCGGGGTGTCGGTATCCCGTTCCGCTCACAGACGCCCATGCCCTCTCCCCGTCGAGGCGGCAGAGGATGACGGATCAGCGGCATTCTACCCCTATGGGTGCCAAGCCAATGCATCGACCGTGCCCAGCCCGCCTCGGCCCCGCCAGCGTCCCCGCTCCACCCGGTGTGACATCGAGCGACAGGCCGATCGGTCCACCTGCGGCGAAGAGCGACACCCAGGTGTGGCGCTTCGCCTCTGACTTGACATCTCCGGGGTGCTTCTCTACCCCGCAACGCGACGAGCATGATCGATCCCGAGGACAGCGCATTCCTTCCCCGCGCGGCGATCGATCGCCTGGTCGGTCCCCTCGATCGCTTCCTCCACGTCGAGGCCGCCGGCGGGGGCGTCCTGCTGGCGGCCACGATCGCGTCGCTGGCGCTCGCCAACTCCCCCTGGGCCGAGACCTTCCTCGGCCTCTGGAAGACCCCGGTCGAGATCGGCTTCGGCTCTTTCCAGATGAGCCACTCGCTCAAGCACTGGATCAGCGACGGATTGATGGCGGTCTTCTTCTTCGTCATCGGACTGGAGGTCAAGCGCGAGCTCGTGATCGGCGAGCTCCGCGATCCTCGGCGCGCCGCGCTGCCCTTGGCGGCCGCTCTGGGCGGCATGATCGCGCCCGCGTGCATCTATCTGTCACTGCAGCTCGGCAGCCCCGCGGAGCGCGGCTGGGGAATCCCGATGGCGACCGACATCGCGTTCGTCGTGGGGTGCATGGCCGTCCTCGGGAAGCGGGTTCCTCCGGGTCTCCGCATTCTCCTGCTATCGCTGGCGATCGCCGACGACATCGGCGCGATCCTGGTGATCGCCATCGGCTACACCGAGAGCCTCGACGCGAGGGCGCTCGCCCTCGGATTCGTCGGAATCGCGGCCGTCGCCGGGCTCGCCCGCCTCGGCGTACGCAGCTTTCTCGTCTACACCGTGATGGGCGCCCTGATCTGGCTGGCGTTCCACGAGTCGGGCGTGCACGCCACGATCGCCGGGGTGATCCTCGGCCTGCAGACTCCGGCACGCAGCTACGTGGGAGAGAGCACCTTCACCGCGGCCCTCGACCGCCTCGGGGTCTTCTTCCGCGGCGGAGGCTGGGCCTCCCGGGCGGATCGCGCCGCCCGGCTGCGTCGCTTTCGCCGGGAAGCGCTGGAGACGATCTCCCCGCTCGAATACCTCGAGTCGCTTCTGCACCCGTGGGTCGGGTTCGCGATCATTCCCCTCTTCGCCCTCGCCAACGCCGCGGTCCCGTTCCAGCTCTCGGACCTGACCGATCCCGTCGCCACCGCCGTGGCGGCCGGCCTCGTCGCGGGCAAGCCGCTCGGCATCGTGCTCTTCAGCGGGCTGGCGGTACGCCTCGGGCTGGCCCGCCTGCCGGCGGGCGTCGGCTGGCGTGCGCTCCTCGGCAGCGGCTTCCTGGCCGGAATCGGCTTCACGATGGCGCTCTTCATCGCAGGGCTCGCCCTCGAGGGGAACGCGCTGGACGCCGCCAAGGTCGGCATCCTGTCCGGATCGGCGCTTGCGGCGATCATCGGGATGGCGCTGCTCTGGCCCCACCCGAAACCCTCCGGTCCGCACTGAAGGGGAAGAGTCCGACGGTGAGGATGAGCGAAATCGCTGTGTTCTCAGGAATTTCGAGAAGATTCTTCAAGCAATCTTGCACCCCAGGGGCCAGACCCTGAAGCAGGCTCCGCAGCCCCGCGCGCGCGCCGACGGGAGCCCCGATTTTCGACCCGCCGGGTGGGGCCTTTCGGTTATGCTGGTGCGCCCGAAACCGCGAAGGAGTTCCCGTGACGTCCCTCCGAACGATCGCCGCGCTTCTTCTCGCCGGCGCGCTGGCCGCGCCGGAGACCGCGGGCGCGACCGCTCAGCTCGCGTGGGACCAGGCCCAGGTGACCGCGATCGCGCAGGAGCTGCCCAAGGCGGCCGAAAACCTGCGCAGCGCCCTCCGCAACGAGCCGGGGCCGACCACCGGCTCCGTCGGCGGGCGCCGCTCCTTCCAGCGCTTCACCGACATCGTGCGCCGCTTCGACCGGGAGGCCAAGCACCTGGCCGCTTCGCTGGAGAGCGGGCAGGGCCACGACGAGACGCTGCCGGTCTTCGAGAACCTGGCGCTGCTGGTCCGCGACGGTCGCGAGCAAGCGCGTCGCATCTTCTTGACCGACTCACTCTCGAGCCGGATCGCCGCCGGCCGCGCCATCCTCGACCGACTCGCGCCCTACTACGACGCGGCGCCGCTGCCGCCGCCGCTGACCCCGGAAACCCCGTAGACCCTCGCGCCGCCACGTGAGCTGGCCGCCGCGCAGCGTCGCGGCGACGTGCGCGCTCGACAGCCCGCGACGCGCCTCCGCCCACGGACGGTCGAGGAGGCAGAGATCCGCCGGCGCACCCGCCTCGATCCGCCGCGGCGGGCCGCCGGGGGCATGGGCGGGAGAGGTGAAGAGCGCGAGCGCCCGCTCCGGGGAAAGCGCCTCGTCCGGTCCGAGCGACAGCCCTCCGGCGCTGCGTCGATCGACAGCGGCCTGCATGGCCCGCCAGGGGTCCGGGTCGCCGAAGGGCGCGTCGGTTCCGCCGCCCAGCGGCACGGAAGCTTCGAGGAAGCCCCGGCCGCGATAGAGCCACGGTCGGTCGGCGGGCTCGACCTCGACGGCGTAGGCGTCCCCGCGCTCGTGGATGAAGTTGGGCTGGGTCACCACGGTGACCGGGAGGGCCGCGAGCAATGCCAACGCGTCCGGCGGCGCCACGGCGGCGTGCTCGATGCGGTCGCCCGAGCGCGCACCCGCCGCGGCGAAGGCGGCGGCCCCCAGCACCAGCTCGGCGCGGGTCACGCAATGGATCGCGACCGGGCGGCCCGCGCGGTGGGCGTTCTCGATCGTCCGCCGCAGCTCGCCGAAGGGCGGCAGATCCACGTCCGAGAGCCACACCTTGACCGCGCCGCGCTCGACGTCGGGAGGGAACGCAGCGGGATGCTCGGACGCCCCCATCGCCAGCACGCGCTGACGCAGATCGCCTCGCGCGACCGCCTCGGCGAACGCCGCCACATCCCCGGCGGCGTTGCCGGGCGTCGCGTCCGTCACGCCCGTCACCCCGTAGCGGGCGAGCTTGCGGCCGACCCCGGCGAGACTCGGCCGCGCGGCGTCGCCGAGCCGCTGGCGCAGCCAGGCGTCGAGGCGAAACAGGCGCCCCGTGGCGCGGCCCTCGGCGTCGCGCTCGACGCCCTCCGCGCCGACGCCGCGGTCCAGTCCGAGTCGATCCGCCCCGGCGGAGTTCACGATCCAGAGCGCCCCGCCGCGGTGCTGGATGCGCAGCGGTCGATCGGGGGCGAGCGCATCGAGCCTCCAGCGGTCGAGACGCCCCGCCACGGATTCGAAGTAGCCGACGCCGCGGATCCACTCCGGCGACGCCGGGGCCCCGGCAAGGGCGGCGGCCAGGCCGTCGGCATCGGTCACCGCCGGAGGCCCGCAGCGCACCGATGCCTCGGCGGCGGCCAGCGCGAACAGGTGGAGGTGATGGTCGTGCAGACCCGGCAGCAGGGCCCCGCCCGCGGCATCGAGAGCCGGCTCGCCGGAGGCGGCCGTGAGCCCACAGCCCACCTGCGCGACCCGGCCGTCGGCGATCCGCACGTCCACGGGAGACCGGTCCGCGATCTCGGCCCGCGTGATCAGCACGGGGCGGCGAGCTCCTGGAGGATGCGTCGGGTGTCGGCGCCGAGCCCGGCCGCGCGGCCGGCCACCGGTCGCGCGCGCGGCGGGGCAACGCGCGCGCTCTCCCCGCCGGCGACGACCTCCCAGACATCGTCGTCCGGCGCGCCGACCGCCCGCACGCCCGCCGGTCCCAGCGCCGACCCGAACGCGAGCGCATGCGCCACCCCGTCCCGGAGCGCGAGGTCGAGGAGCCGTCCGCCGCCGCCTCGCCACGCAGCCAGCGCCGCAACGGCGGCGTGCAGGCCCCCGAGCGGATCCGCGATGGCGTCGCCGCAGAAGATCGGCCCCTCTCCCGGCAGTCCGGTGGCCGTCGCGAGACCGGCCGCGACGGCGGCGTCGTCGCCGAAGGCGACCCAGTCGCACCCGGGTGCGCGCCGCCCGTAACCGGTGAGGCTCACCCAGGTGAGGCCCGGTCGGGTGGCGACCTCGCGTTCGGCGTCGATCCCGAGCTGGGCGAGCGCGCGCGGCCGGGCGCTCTCCACCACGATGTCGGCGGCCGCGATCAGGCGCCGCAGCCGCGCGCGGCCGGCCGCGGAGCCGAAGTCGAGGGCGACGCTCGCCTTGCCGTGGTTCAGGAGATCGAAGAAGGCCGCGGGCCCGCGCCGCGCACCGTCGGGTCGCGCGCGGCTCTCCACCTTCACCACGCGGGCGCCGGCCCGCGCGAGCAGGTGCGTGCAGAGCGGCCCCGCCCACAGCGCCGAGAGATCGACGACGAGGGGAACGGCGTCCGGGCCCCGCGCGACGGGCGCGCCCACGACGGGGACCCGACACCATGGTGGTGCCTGCGCAGCCGGGGCGGTCGCCACCGCCGCCGGCAGCCCGAGCAGTCGGGCGCGCTCGACGAGCGCAGCGGCGGCCCGCGTACGGACGCGCTCGGCCGCGAAGCGCCACGCATCGCTCGTGTCGCCCTCGCCCAGCCAGGCCGCCAGCGAAGCCCGATCCTCCGGCCGAGCGAGGTTCACGGCGATCCAGCGATCGGCAGCGCGCAAGAGGCGGCAGCTTCCCCCCGGCGACACGCTGCCCCGGCGCCCGAGACCCAGGATCGCGGCCCGCTCGCCGAGCAGCGCGGCGGCGTCGAGGCCCGGCGGCCAGCGGTCGCCGGCGAGCCGCGCGAGCGCAAGAGCCGCCCCCCGAGCGCACGCCGCCAGCGGTCCTGGCGCCAGCCGCGGGTGACCGTCGCGGCGTCCCGTGAGCGCCATGGCGCCCGAGCGGGCCCACTCGATGGCGGGGTGGATCGCCGGGCCGCCCGTCGCGACCGGGTCGAACCCGGCGCCGCACCCCGCGAGCAGAGCTGTCGCGTAGTCGGCAGCCACATCGCGGCCTGCGACGCGGGACTCGCCGCCAGACCGGGGCGGCCGCGGCGCCGGCCCGCCTACGCGCTGCCGTACAGCTCGGCGCAGCTCTCGCACGCGACCCGTCGCAATACTTCTTCGCCCCGCTTGGCGAGGCCCACCATGCCACACCGGGATTCGGGTGTCGAACGCGCCAACCGCGTCGGAGCGTGCGCCCCTTCGCCGGCCCGGGTCGGCCACCGCGAATCCCGGTATCCTCCGTGCAAAGCTCCGACGCCGACGCGAATCGGAAGGAGGTGACCCGTGAAGCGGTTCCGAGCCGGGCTTCCGGGAGAGACGTCATAGCCGCGCGGACGAGCGCCGGCGTCCTTCCCCTGGCGCAGGCGCTCGACCGCTTGCGATCCCCCTTCGCCCTCGAAGCCTTCTCGCCGCTGACCGGCGACCCGCTGCTGGTCGTCGATCTCGCCGATCCGGCGCCCGTCTCCGTCGGCGCGGTCGCCGAGG